>NZ_CBIFYV010000064.1:0-20370 GCF_966187215.1 Thermophilibacter sp. | reverse complement strand
CAGCGGAGAGTAGGAACTCCTCCCTGTTCCCCCCCACGAGGTCCACGCTTTCTTTGGCGCGGCTACCAAGCCCCATGCCGGGCTCGGTGAGCGAGATCCTCCGGCTGCCGCGCTCGAACAGCCTGCAGCCGAGCTCCCGCTCGAGCTCCTGCATCTGGCGCGACAGCGCGGGCTGCGAGACGTGCAGCACCGACGCCGCGCCCGAGATCGTCCCCTCGCGGGCCACCATGAGGAAGTACTGCAGGTGCCTGAGCTCCATGCGCGTCGCCCCTCTCGTCAAACCATGCAACAGACGCATAACGTCCCATACATCATAGGTCTTTTACATGCCAAGTAGGCCCTCCTAGAATCTATTCCGAAAGGAGGCGCCCATGGGGACCATGCAGGACGACCTGGAGCGCTGCCTCGACCGGGCGCGGTGCACCTGCGAGGAGGGGCGCGTGCGCGAGGCCAAGCGCGCCCTGCTCAGCGAGCGGGGGCGTCTGCTCGACGAGCTGCACGAGCGGCAGCGCGGCATCGACGCGATCGACCACGAGCTCTTCCGCATGGGCGGAGAGCAGCGGTGACGCGGCGCCCGCATAGGACCCGGAGGGGGAGGATGCCATGCACGCCATAACGCTGACGGTAAACGGACGGGAGTTCGCGGCCGCCCTCGAGGCGACTCCGGCCGGCGAGGGGCTTCTCGCCCGGCTGCCGGTGACGCTCTCGATGGACGAGCTCAACGGCAACGAGAAGTACGCCTACCTCGACGAGGTGCTGCCCGCCGACGCGTCGTGCCCCGGCTCCATCGAGGCCGGCGACCTTATGCTCTTTGGCAGCGACTGCCTGGTGCTCTTCTACCAGGGCTTCTCGACCGGCTACCGCTACACGCGTCTCGGGCGCGTGGACGACCCGACGGGGCTCGCCGACGCCTGCGGCCGCGCCGCGGCGACCGTGACCTGGGGGCTCGCATAGGCCGGCGCCCCCACGGACATACACCACACAGACGGACTCAGGAGGAAACCACTATGCAGGACGCAAAGCTCACGCTCACCATGGAGTGGGACAAGACCTTCCCGGCCTCGGACAAGGTGCTCCACTCCAAGGTCACCTTCCACAACCGCTACGGCATCACGCTCGCCGCGGACCTCTACCGCCCGAAGGACGTCGAGGGCCCCTATGCGGCGCTCGCGGTGTGCGGCCCGTTCGGCGCCGTCAAGGAGCAGTGCTCGGGCCTCTACGCGCAGACCATGGCCGAGCGCGGCTTCCTCACGATCGCCTTCGACCCGTCGTACTGCGGCGAGTCGGGCGGCGAGCCGCGCTACATGGCGAGCCCCGACATCAACACCGAGGACTTCATGGCGGCGGTGGACTTCCTCAGCTGCCGCGACGACGTCGACCCGGAGCGCATCGGCATCATCGGCATCTGCGGTTGGGGCGGCCTGGCGCTCAACGCCGCCGCGCTCGACCCGCGCATCAAGGCCACGGTGGCCAGCACCATGTACGACATGAGCCGCATCAACGCCAAGGGCTACTTCGACGAGCAGGACAGCGAGGAGGCCCGTATGGCGAGCCGCCGCGCCCTGGCCGCCCAGCGCACCGAGGACTACCGGACCGGCACCTACGCGCGCGGCGGCGGGGTGGTGGACCCGCTGCCCGAGGACGCCCCCTTCTACGTCAAGGACTACTACGACTACTACAAGACGCCCCGCGGCTACCACCCGCGCTCGCTCAACTCCAACGACGGCTGGAACGTCACCGGCTGCATGAGCTTCCTCAACCAGCCGATCCTGGCCTACGCGGGCGAGATCGAGAGCGCCGTCATGGTGCTCCACGGTGACAAGGCGCACTCCTTCTACATGGGCCGAGACGCGTTCGCGCTGCTCAGGGGCGACAACAAGGTCTTCGAGGTGGTGCCGGGCGCCGTCCACACCGACCTCTACGACGGGGGCGGCAAGAACGCCATCCCGTGGGACAGGGTCCAGGCCTTCCTCGAGAAGTACCTGGGCTAGGCAGGAAGCATCAGGAAAAGAGAGCAGTGCATGACTCAGACCATCGAGAACCAGACCTTCGACCAGGAGCGCGCGCTCTACGGCAGCTACGACGTCCGTGTGGTGGGCTGCGCCTTCGACGGCCCCGCCGACGGCGAGAGCGCCTTCAAGGAGTGCTCGAACGTCGAGGTGGAGCGCGCCTACCTCAACCTGCGCTACCCCTTCTGGCACGACCACGGCCTCACGATTCGCGACTCCGACATGACCGAGCTCTGCCGCGCCGCGCTGTGGTACTCCGACCACATCCTCATCGAGGACACCTCGCTGCACGGCATCAAGGCGCTGCGCGAGTGCGCCGACGCCACGCTGCGCCGCTGCGACATCGTCTCGCCGGAGTTCGGCTGGTCGACGCGCGGCTGCGTGATGGAGGGCTGCTCCGCCGAGAGCGAGTACTTCATGATGCGCTCGAGCCATCTGCGCTTCAGCGACGTGCGCTTCAGGGGCAAGTACTCGTTCCAGTACATCGAGGACGCCGTCTTCGAGAACTGCGTGCTCGATACCAAGGACGCGTTCTGGCACGCAAGGAACGTCACGGTGCGCGACAGCCTGGTCAAGGGAGAGTACCTCGGCTGGTACAGCGAGAACGTCACCTTCGAGAACTGCACGATCACCGGCACGCAGCCGCTGTGCTACTGCCGCGGCCTCAAGCTCGTGAACTGCCGGATGGTCGACTGCGACCTCGCCTTCGAGCGCTCCGTCGTTGACGCCGACGTCACCACGCCGGTCGTGAGCATCAAGGACCCGCTCGAGGGCAGCCGTATCCGCGTGCCCGAGGTCGGCGAGGTCATCCGCGACATCGACGGCGCCACCGGCGTGGTCGAGGTCGGCGGCGAGAAGGACCCCAAGGACGAGCGCCCGGCCATGTGCGTCTGCGCGTAGCGCGGCGCGGGGCGCCATGTGACAGAGGGGCCGCCGCCCGCCTCGATGGCCGGGCGGCGGCCCCTCGTCCTTCTCGCCAGGCGCGCTTAGAGCTGTGAGGTCAGGCCCCCGTCAACGTAGATGGTCTGGCCGGTGCAGTAGGTGTTGGCCTCGCTCGCGAACACGAGCATCTGGGGCACGAGCTCGGCCGGCTCGGCGAAGCGCTTGAGCACGGTGCGGTTCTTGAGAACGAGCGAGCCCTCGGCCTCGAGGGCGTCGTGCGTCATCTCGGTGTCAAAGACGCCCGGCGCGATGGCGTTCACGAGGACCCCGGCGTCGGCGAGCTCGGCCGCCAGCGCCCGCGTGAGCTGCAGGACGCCGCCCTTCGCGGCGAAGTAACCGATCTGCAGCGCGCCCGCCTGGATCGCCCCGACCGAGGCGATGTTGACCACGCGCCCGTAGCCCTGCGCGCGGAACAGCGGCGCGACCTCGCGCGTCATGAGGAATACGCTCGAGAGGTCGGTGGCGATGACCTTCTCCCACTGCTCGGTCGTGTGCTGCTCGAGCGGGTTGTACTCGCAGACGCCGGCGTTGTTGACCAGCACGTCGACGTGACCGAACTCCTGCCTGACCGCGGCGACGGCGGCCTTGATGGAGTCCTCGCTCGAGACGTCGCAGGCCACGGGCAGGCAGCGCACGCCCAGGCCACGCAGCTCCTCGGCGAGTCGCTCCAGCCGCTCGACGCGCCGGGCGAGCACCGCGACGTCGGCGCCCTGTTCGGCGAGCGCGCGGGCGAACGCCTCCCCGAGGCCCGACGAGGCCCCGGTCACGATGGCCACGCGTCCGTGGAAGTCAAGGTTGAGCATGGTATCCCCCATTTGGTCGGTTACGGGTCACGCCGATGGTAGGGGAGCCCCGGGGCACGCGACGGCACATTTCGGCGGTCGAGGGGATCGTGAGGCGGACGGGACCGGAATCGAGATACTTGGCAAACCTCGCTTGCCATGCAGACGGCATGCTGCTATAGTGCTTCCTTGCGAAACGGGTGGTGGCGCAGTTTGGTAGCGCACTTGACTGGGGGTCAAGGGGTCGCTGGTTCGAATCCAGTCCACCCGACCAGAGAGCACGCAGGCCGTAGGACATGTGAGCCTACGGCCTGTTTTTTTGTTTGCTCGCTTTTCCCGTAACCCACATGGGGCCCCTTGGGGAACGAACGACGCCCGCGCTTCACAAGTTGGGCGGTTTTTCTCAACCCCTCCGAGTAGCGGGGGAACTATGCCTCGCAAAGCCCCAGCTCAGAGCCTTGATCAATATCTCGCTACCCAGCGCCTCCCTGAGAAACCGCCCAACTTGTGCGACTGCGCCCGACCGGCCCCAGCTGGTGCTCGCGCTCTGAAACCAGCCTGATACACAACGCGCGCCACAGCGGGCTACCATTGCCTCATCTGTCAGCGGCGCCCGCACCCGCGGGCGCAGAGCAGGGAGGCCCGACATGGCACGTGTGTACAACTTCTCCGCCGGTCCTGCCGTCCTGCCCGAGGAGGTCCTCGGGCAGTGCGCGGACGAGATGCTCGACTACGCCGGCTGCGGCATGAGCGTCATGGAGATGAGTCACCGATCGTCCGTGTTCCAGGGCATCATCGAGACCGCCGAGGCCGACCTGCGCGAGCTCATGGGCGTGCCCGACACCTACAAGGTGATCTTCACCCAGGGCGGCGACTCGCTGCTGTTCGCAACCGTCTTCATGAACCTGGCGCGCAACGGCAAGGCCGACTACGTCCTCACCGGCAACTGGTCCAAGAAGGCGTTCCAGGAGGCTCAGATCCTCGGTGACGCCGTGGCCGTGGCCAGCTCGGCCGACAGGAACTTCTCCTACATCCCCGACTGCTCCGACCTGCCCATCCGCGAGGACGCGAGCTACCTCTACATCTGCGAGAACAACACGATCTACGGCACCCGCTTCTGGGAGCTGCCCGACACCAAGGGCCACGAGCTCGTCTCGGACCAGTCCTCGATGTTCCTCTCGGGCCCGGTGGACGTCAGCCGCTACGGCCTCATCCACGCCGGCGTGCAGAAGAACGTGGGTCCCGCGGGCGTCCAGATCGTGATCGTGCGCGAGGACCTCATCCCCGACGACCTGCCCGGCGTCCCCACGATGCTCAGGCTCAAGACGCAGGCCGACGCCGGCTCGCTCTACAACACGCCCAACTGCTGGGGCATCTACGTGTGCGGGCTCGTCTTCAAGTGGCTGAAGGCGCAGGGCGGCCTCGAGGCGGTGGGGGAGAAGAACGCCGAGAAGGCCAAGCTCCTCTACGACTTCCTCGACGCCTCCGAGCTCTTCTCGTCCACCGTCGAGCCCAAGGACCGCTCGCACATGAACGTGCCGTTCGTCACCGGCGACAAGGACCTTGACGCCGAGTTCGTGGCCGAGGCGGCCAAGGCGGGCCTCGTCAACCTCAAGGGCCACCGCTCCGTGGGCGGCATGCGCGCCTCGATCTACAACGCGATGCCGCGCGAGGGCGTCGAGGCGCTGGTCGCCTTCATGAAGGACTTCGAGCTCGCCCACCGGGCGTAGGGGGGAAGCGCCGTGTATCGCATCCACTGCATGAACAACATCTCCAAACTGGGCACCAACCTGCTCGAGGACGCCGGCTACGAGCTCGTCGATGACGCTGGCGCGGCCAACGCGTGGCTCGTCCGCAGCGCGAACCTCCACGACCTCGAGCTGCCCGAGGGGCTGCTCGCCATCGCGCGTGCCGGCGCGGGCGTCAACAACATCCCGGTCGCGCGCTGTGCCGAGCGCGGCATCGTGGTCTTCAACACGCCCGGCGCCAACGCCAACGCCGTCAAGGAGCTCGTGATCTGCGGCATGCTGCTCGCCTGCCGCGACGTCATCGGCGGCACCGAGTGGGTCCACGCCAACTGCGACGACCCGCAGATCTCCAAGGCGGCCGAGAAGGCCAAGAAGCGCTTCGGCGGCTGCGAGCTGGCTGGCAAGAGGGTCGGCGTGGTCGGGCTCGGCGCGATCGGGGCCAAGGTGGCCGACGCGCTCATCGCCCTGGGCGCCGAGGTGATGGGCTACGACCCGTACCTCTCGATCAACGCCGCCTGGAGGCTCGACCGCCGCATCGAGCACGTGACCGACCTCGCGCAGCTGATGGCCGCATGCGACTTCGTGACCCTGCACGTGCCGGCGACCGACCAGACGCGCGGCATGATCTCGGCAGACATGATCGCGCGGATGCGCCCCGGCTCGGTGCTGCTCAACTTCGCGCGCGACTCGCTCGTCGACGAGCAGGCCCTCGCCGAGGCCCTCGACGACGGGCGCGTGGGCCGGTACGTCACCGACTTCGCCAACCCCGCGAGCGCGACGATGAGAAACGCCATCGTCCTGCCGCACCTGGGCGCCTCGACCGGCGAGGCCGAGGACAACTGCGCCGTCATGGCGGCCAACGAGCTGCGCGACTACCTCGAGAACGGCAACATCGTGAACTCGGTGAACTACGGGCGCGTGGACCTCGGCCCGCTCGTCCGCGGCGCGCGACTGGCCCTCTTCCACGACAACGCGCAGGGCGTCATCGGGCGCGTCTCGCAGGCCGTGGCCGAGAGTGGGCTCAACATCGAGAACATGAGCAACGTGAGCCGCGACGCGGACGCCTACACCCTGCTCGAGGTCACCGGCGAGGTGGGCGACGACGTGGTCGCCAGGCTGTCCTCGCTCGAGGCCGTGCGCCGCGTGCGCCTCATCCGCGCCTGATTGTGGCCGCCCTCGTCGAGCGCGACCCCTGCGCGCACTTCGCGGCGGAGGACGCCTATCCCGGCCTCGACGTCGAGGGGGCGGTGCGGCGCCTGGCCGCGGCGCTGAGATTCCGCACCGTCTACCGCACGCCCGAGACCACGGACTTCTCGGCCTTCGACGAGCTGCATGAGCTGATTCGTCGCTCGTACCCCACGATCGCCGCGCTTGGCACCTTCGAGCTGGTTGGCCACTCGGTCCTGATCTGCGTGGAGGGCACGGACCCGGGGCTTCCCGGCGCCCTCCTGCTCGCGCACCAGGACGTGGTGCCCGCCGACGACGCGGGCGACTGGGCCCACGACCCCTTCGGCGGCCACGTGGACGACGAGTGGGTCTGGGGCCGCGGGGCACTCGACATCAAGTGCATGCTCATGGGCGAGCTCGAGGCCGTGGAGTTCCTCCTCGCGCATCACGGGCGGCCGAGAAGGACCGTGTGGCTGGCCTTCGGCGAGGACGAGGAGGTCGAGAGTCGCGGCGCCACCGCGCTCGCCGCCGAGCTCGCGCGGCGCGGCGCTCGCGCGGCCTTCTCGCTCGACGAGGGCGTCTCGACGTTTTCCGACGCCGCCGCCTACGGCGCCCCGGGCGTCACGGTCGCCGACGTGTGCCTCTCCCAGAAGGGCTACCTCGACCTGCGCCTCACCTGTCGGGGACGCGGGGGACACTCCTCGAACCCCTTCGGCGGCACGTCGCTCGAGCGCGTCTGCCGCGCCGTGGCGGCGCTCGCCGAGCACCCATTGCCGCCGCGGCTCACGCGACCCGTCGCCGACGCCTTCCGCGCGCTCGCGCCCCGCGTGACGGAGCCCCCCTTCAGGGAGCTCGTCGGCGACGTGGACGCCAACGCGGACCAGATCGCGGCCGCCGCCGCGCGCGTGCGCGAGCTCTACCCGCTCGTGTGCACCACGATGTCGGTCGCCCAGGTGATGGGCAGCGCGAGCGCGCCCAACGTCATGCCCGGCGACGCGAGCGCAACCCTCAACCTCCGGTTGCTCCCCGGCACGGATGCGGACGACGCGCTCGCGTGGGCGCGGGAGACGGTTGGGGAGGGCGTCGAGGTCGATGCGCTGCACCACACGCCGTCCGGGCGCCTCGACGAGGCCGCGGGCGTGGGCTACGAGGCCCTGGTGGCGGCGGTCGGTCGCTTCCACCCCGACGTGACCGTCGTTCCCTCGGTCATGCGCGCGGGGGCCGACTCGATCCGCTACGAGGCCGTCTGCGACTCGCTTCTGCGCTTCACGCCGTTCCGGCCCGATCCCGCCGAGCTCGCGCGCGGCGTGCACGGGCCGGACGAGCGCATCTCGCGGCGCGTCTACGCCCAGGGCATCCGGCTGATGATCGACCTCTTGGAGCGAAGCGCGCTGTAAGGGTCTGGTGAGGGGTCCCGGGACGTGTCTCGAATTACGCTACCATGGGTACCTTGTACGAGGTGCGAACGATTTCCAGGGAAGGCCATGTCAGAGAGAACCGAGCATACCAAGGATCTCCTCAAGAGCTTCGCCGACGCCGACGCGGCCGAGCGGCAGGCCCAGGGACGCTCCGACGTCCCCGTGGGCACCTCGGGCAACCCCTCCACGCAGGTCCTCACCCTCGCGAACGTGATCACCTTCTGCCGCCTGGGCCTCACGGTCGCCTTCCTCGTGCTCTTTGCCGGCGGCGTTCAGCGCACGGCCGCGCTCGTCTGCTACGTGGTCGCCGCCTCGACCGACTTCCTCGACGGCCAGGTGGCGCGCCGCACTCGCACCGTCAGCTGGCTCGGCAAGATCATGGACCCCATCATGGACCGGGTGCTCCTGTTCACCGGCGTGCTGGGGCTGCTGATCGTGGGCGAGCTGCCGCTGTGGATGCCCGTCTTCGTGATCGGGCGCGACGTCTACCTCGCCGTGGGTGGCCTCATCCTGCAGCACTTCCGCCGGCGCCCGCTTGACGTGGCCTACGTGGGCAAGGCTGCCACCGCGCTGCTCATGCTCGGCTTCTGCGACCTGCTGCTCGGGCTGCCCGTGATCGACGGGCTCGCCATCGTGGACGTGAGCTGGCTGCCCGTCCTCAACCACCAGGCCGGCGCCGTGGGCATCCTCTTCGTCTACGCCGGCGTGGTCTGCTCGTTCGTCACCGCGGTCATCTACACGCTGCGCGGAGCGCGCATCGTCCGCGAGTCGAGGACCCGATGAGCGTCCGGCGGGACGGCGTGCTGCGCGCCGAGCACGAGCTGCTCGGGGCCCGCTTCGCCGACGGGGGCGAGACGGGCTTCGACTTCGTGGAGCGCTACGCCAACGAGTCCGCTGACGGGGCCGACGTCCTGCTCGCCGACCTCACCGGTGCGACCTACCTGCTCCTGAGCGGCAGCGGCGCGGCCTCGCTCGCCTCGGCGGCCCTCGCGGGCCGGCGGCTCTCGGTGGGGGAGTGCGCCTTCGAGGCGGTCCTCGCCGGCGACGGCGCGCTCGTGTCGGTGCCGCTCGCGCTGCGCTCCGGCGACGACGAGTTCGTCCTGCTCGACCCCTCCCCGCGCGGGCCCGTGCTGTCCGGCTGGCTCGGCTTCCTGCTCGGCTCCGTGGCCGAGAGGGACCCGGAGCTCACCGACGTGCGCCTGGACGGCGCGGCCGACATGCTCGTCTGCCTCGGGCTTCTCGGCCCCGGTGCCGCCCGCGTGCTCTCCGACTACGTGCGCGACCCCTCCGAGCTGCCCGCCCCCGGCCAGGTGCGCCAGGTCACGCTCGACGCGATCGGCTGCATGGTCGCCCGCCCGCAGTCGTCCGCGGACGACGCCTACCTGGTCTTCGTGCCGCCCGCGGCCGCCCGGCGCCTGTGGCGCAGCCTGCTCTCGTTCACCGAGGTCGCGCCCGTGGGCCACGCCGAGCTGCGCGGGCAGCTCGCGGGGCTCCCGTGGGGCGGGCTGCTCGCCGGGGGCGACCTGGTCCGCGCCGAGCCGGACCTTCTCGCCGGGCAGGGACTTCTCCGAGCGGGCGGCGACTTCGTGGGCGCCCGCGCGCTCGGGTGGGACGCGGCCACGCCTTCCGATGAGAGGAGCGAGCGATGAAGTACTCGATCAACGCGCGTCAGGCCCCGGAGGCCTTTGGTCCGTACTCGCAGGGCACCACGGCGGGTCGGCTCGTCTTCGCCTCCGGGCAGCTGCCCATCTCGGCCGAGGACAGCCGGACCCTAGTGCCCGGCGGGATCCGCGAGCAGACGGAGCGCGTCATCGACATCATCGAGGGCATCCTGGACGAGGTTGGCTGCACCCTGTCCGACGTCGCGCAGACGACGGTCTACCTCGCCTCGCTCGATGACATGGACGCCATGAACGAGGTGTACGCGCGTCGCTTCACCACGCCGGCCCCGGCACGGGCCGTGGTGGGCGTCTCCGAGCTGCCGCTCGGCGCGCTCGTCGAGATGGACTGTGTCGCGTGCCGCTGATGCGCGCTATCATGTGATTGGAAACGACGAGGGGAGAGAGATGCCCGCTTCCAACACCAGCTCCGGCGCCACCGAGATCTTCCGCATGCCGTCGGCCGACGCCACCGTGCCCGACCTCATGGGCTCGACCCGGCCGTCGCACCCCACCCTCACGATCGTGAAGGGGCCGCAGACCGGGGAGGTGTTCGAGCTCGACGCCCCCGAGATCACGCTCGGGCGCGACCCGCGCAACAGCGTGTTCCTCAACGACATGACGGTCTCGCGCCGCCATGCCCGCATGGACCTCGGCGCCATCGCCTCCGGCATGGCCACGATCGAGGACCTCGGCTCGCTCAACGGCACCTGGGTCGATGGCGCCATCGCGTCGCGCGCCACGCTCAAGGACGGCTCCACGGTTCAGATCGGCACCTTCCGCATGGTCTTCCACACCAACGCCCGACCGCGCCGGATCGACGCCGAGGGGTAGCCCCCATGACCGACGCCGGCTACCTGACCATCGGCAAGGTCGTCAAGAAGCTGCAGCAGCAGTACCCTGACCTGTCCGTCTCCAAGGTCCGCTACCTTCAGGACGAGGGGCTTCTCGACCCCGCGCGCACACCGAGCGGCTATCGCCTGTACTCGAGCCGTGACGTGCGGCGCCTCGAGAAGATCCTCTACCTTCAGAAGAACCGCTTTCTGCCGCTCTCGGTCATCCGCGAGGAGCTGGAGCGCGAGGACAACGGCCAGGCGCCCGCCGCGGCCGTCTCGCTCGACGGCGCCGTCCCCATGCCCGCCGACGACGAGGAGACCGCCGGCAAGCTGCACCCCATCGACCGCATGCCCGAGCTCGCCGGCGCCTCGGTCAGCTTCGTGCGCCAGCTCTCGGAGGCGGGCGTCATCACCCTCACGCGCTCCCCACACGGCCGCGATCTGGTCGACGGTCGTGACCTGCCCCTGATTCGCATCTGTGACGAGCTGCGTCACTTTGGCATCGGGCCCAGGAACCTGCGTCAGTACGTCATCGCCGCGAACCGCGAGTCGTCGATGTTCGAGCAGGCCCTCGTGGTGTACTCGGCCAAGGCCGGCGGGGTGGAGGTCGAGAACACCGAGGCGGCGCGCGAGCGCTACGACCAGGCGTTCGCGCGGATGCTCAGCCTCACCAACACCGTTCGCGACGAGCTCATCGCCCGCCGTGTGTCCAGTCCGTTCGCAGACGCCCAGCCCGAGGGAGGAGAGGGGCGTCGGGGGAGGAGATCTCATGGCTGACTTCGACTTCGAGAGCCGCATCGTGGACATCCCGGACTATCCCGAGCCCGGGGTCGTCTTCAAGGACATCACGCCGCTGTTCGATGACGCCGAGGCCCTGCACGCTGTCATCGATGCGCTCTCCGAGCACTTCGCTGGGCGCGGCATCACCAAGGTTGTGGGCGCCGAGGCGCGCGGCTTCATGGTGGGCGTGCCGGTGGCCTATGCCCTGGGCTGCGGCTTCGTGCCGGCGCGCAAGCCCGGCAAGCTGCCGCGCGAGATCTTCTCGCAGACCTATTCGCTCGAGTACGGCACCGACGAGCTCCAGATCCACCGCGACGCGCTCACGCCCGACGACCGCGTGCTCATCGTCGACGATCTCGTGGCCACCGGCGGCACCGCCGTGGCCACCGCCAAGCTCGTCGAGCAGTCCGGCGCCGCGGTTGAGGGCTTCGGCTTCATCCTCGAGCTCTGCTTCCTGAACCCCCGCGCGACCATCGCGCAGGAGTGCCCGCAGGAGGTCTTCACCCTCGTCAAGGTGGACTAGCGCCCCATGGCGGAGCGGGGCGACGGGGGCAGCCCGGCGGCGCGACGCCTCTCGCGTCGCTTCCGCGTGACGCTCGTCTGGGAGGGTGCGCTTGTGGGCGTCGCGGGCGGCGCGGTGGTCACCCTCTACCGGCTCGCCCTGTCGGGCGCCGAGGGGCTGCTGCGCGGGCTCACCTCGGCCGCCGCCGGGGACGCATTCCTCATGGCGGCCTGGTTCGCCACGCTCGCCGTCCTGCTCGTCGCGGTCTCCGCCCTCATGCGCTGGGAGCCGGCCACCGCCGGCTCGGGCATACCGCAGGTCGACGCCGAGGTCGCCGGGCGCTTTGACGCCCCCTGGGCGCGCGTCGTGCCCGCCAAGTTCTGCGAGGGGACGCTGCTCGCGCTGGCGGGCCTCTCGTTGGGTCGCGAGGGCCCCTCGGTCCAGCTCGGCGGCATGGCCGGCAAGGCCGTCTCGCGCGGCCTGCGCCGCAGGAGGGGAGAGGAGCGCCTGCTCGTCACCTGCGGGGCAGCGGCGGGCATGTCGGCCGCCTTCCACGCGCCGCTGACCGGCGTGCTCTTCGCCCTCGAGGAGATCCACCGCCAGTTCTCGGCGCCGCTCATCATCTCGGTCATGTGCTCGGCCGTGGCCTCCGACTTCCTCGTCTCGCAGGTTCTCGGCGTGACGCCCGTGGTGAGCCTGGTCTTCGTGCAGGACCTGCCGCACCTCGACTACGCGCTCGTCGCCGCGCTCGGCCTGCTCTGCGGGCTGCTCGGCGCGCTGCACAACCGGGGGATGTTCGCGGCGCAGGGCCTCTTTGACAGGATCGTGCGCGGGACGCCCGCGAGCCGGCTCGTCCTGCCGTTTGCCCTGGCTGGCATCGCCGCCTTCGCGTGGCCGGAGCTCATGTGCGGCGGGGACGCAATCGTGCGCCTGCTGCGCGCGCCCCAGACGCCGGCGCTCATGACGCTGCTCGCCCTGCTCGTGGGCAAGTACCTGTTCACGGCCGTGTGCTTTGGCTCAGGGGCGCCCGGCGGCACGCTCTTTCCGCTCGTCGTCATGGGGGCGCTCGTGGGCGGCGCCTTTGCCTGGGGACCCGCTCGGGCGCTCGGGCTCTCGGAGACCTTCTTCCCGAACTTCGTGGCCCTCGGCGTGGCCGGGCTCTTCTCGGGGGTCGTGCGGGCCCCGGTGACGGCCGTGGTGCTCGTCTTCGAGCTCACCGGGTCGCTCGACGCGCTTCTGTCCGTCACGCTCGTCTCGGTGATCGCCTATGTGGTGTCGAGCCTGACCAACACCGACGCGTTCTACGAGCACCTGCTCGCGCGCCTGGATCCCGGAGCCGGCCGGGTTGCGCCCCGGGGGCGCAAGGATCTGGGGACGTGCGTGGTGGGCGCGGGAAGCCGACTGGAGGGGTCGCTCGTCCGTGACGTGCCGTGGCCCGACGGCACGCGCCTCGTGACGATCGAGCGCGACGGGAGCGAGCTGGTGCCCACGGGCGAGACGCGCCTGAGGGCCCTGGACGAGCTGCTCTTCATCGCCGGTGAGGACGAGCTCCCCGACGCGCGCCTCAAGCTCTCCGTGATGTGCGAGCCTCGTGTGAGGTCCTGAGCCGGGGAAGAGGTGCGGCCTTGGGACGCTCTTCTCGACCAGAGCGTCCGGAGGCCGCATGTGTATCCAACTTGTCTAGTCTGGTCTCTACTTTACATAAGATATATTATCACGGTTTTAGTTTGGCGGAGAGAATGACGACAGAAGCGGTCTTTCAACCCTCGACGGGCAGACCGAGGTACGCCGCCGCGCTCGTGGCGGCAACCGCCCCGTCAGAAGCGGCCGTCACGATCTGACGCAGCGGCTTTGCCCGCGCGTCGCCGGCCACGAACAGCCCCGGCGTACTCGTCTCCATCCGCTCGTTCGTGACCGCGTAGCCGGCGGCGTCGAGCTCGCAGAGTCCCTTCAGGAGCTCGGTCTCGGGCTGTCGGCCCACGAGGACGAAGACTCCGAACGAGCCCTCGTCGTACGTCTCGCGGCTCAGCGCACCCGTGGCGTTGTCGCGCAGCGTGAGCGTGGTCGGCAGCTCGTCGCCCTCGATTGAGACGATGCTCGTGAGCAGGCGCATCTCGACCTTCTCGTCCTCCTCGAGGGCGCGGACGAGCGACGCCTGGGCGCGCAGGTGGTCCTTTCGGACCACGAGGGTCACCTTGCTGGCGAGCCGCGCCAGGAACAGCGCCTCCTCGGCGGCGGAGTTGCCTCCCCCGACCACGAACACGTGTTTGTTTCGATAGAACATGCCGTCGCACGTGGCGCAGTACGAGACGCCGCGCCCAGCGAAGCGCTCCTCGCCCTCGAAGCCGGCGCGTCGCGGCCGCGCGCCGGCGGCGACGATGACTGCCGCGGCGTCATAGGCGCGCTCAGAGCCTCGCACGGTCAGCCGACCGCTCGCGGGGTCGCGCTCGATGGCACGAACGGTGTCGGACTCAATGCGCGCTCCGAGGTCGACGGCCTGGGAGCGCATGGCGTCGGCGAGGCCGTAACCGTCGGCGTGCGGCACGCCCGGATAGTTGTCGACCTCGCTTGTGAGGATGACCTGCCCGCCGATCGCCTCGCGCTCGAGCAGCACCGTGTCGAGCAGCGAGCGCTGCGCGTAGACGGCCGCCGAGAGGCCCGCGGGGCCGCCGCCGACGATGACGAGGTCGTGCTTCTCGGTATCCATGTGATCCCCTCTCGTTTGCTTGACCCTAGGATACCCCGCTCTCCCCCGTCGCAGACCCGAATATGCTACTTAATAAATAACATATTGGCCAATGAGACCGATTTTGAACATGGGGTAGGTTCAGGAGCACGTCCTCGTTTTTCGTTCGCCCACAGATGACCCATTTGTGCATTTGTCGCCCACAAATGGGTCATCTGTGGGCTCCTATGCAGCTCAGACGAGCTGTCGGGGCCCGAATCAGAATCATTTGTCCATGATTCGATACATCTGAGTGCTTAGGTACGCTTCCTGGCCCACACTTCTGTGAAGTGTGGCCAGGTGGGTGACTTCAGGGTCGAGGGGCTGACACGGGAGCGCGCCCCGTCACGAGATGCACGACGGGGCGCGGCAGGATGCGAGGCATGTGGTCCGGGGCTACTCGCTCGCGGCCGCCCCCTCCTCCGCGGGGCGCGGCAGGATGAGGTTCATGACGATGCCGACGAGCGTGGAGGTGGCCATGCCGGGGAGCGTGTAGTCGCCGATGGGAATGGCGATGCCGGAGGTCTCCATGCCCACGCCCAGGATGATGACGACCGAGGCAATCATGAGGTTGCGGTTGACGTCGAAGTCAACGCGGTTGGAGACGAGCATGCGCAGGCCGTTGGAGGCGATGAGGCCGAAGAGCAGCAGGCTCACGCCGCCCATGACCGGGCTCGGGATGGACTGGATGAGGGCGGCGAGCTTGGGGCAGAAGCCCCCCACCACCAGGGCGAAGCCGGCGGCGTACCAGAAGATCTGCGTGGAGTAGACGCGCGTGACGCTCATGACGCCGATGTTCTCTGCGTAGGTGGTCGTGGGAGGGCCGCCCAGGAAGCCCGAGATCACGGTCGAGATGCCGTCGCCCGCGAGCGAGCGCGGGAGCATCGGGCGGTAGTCCTTGCCCACGATCTCGCCGACGGCGAGCAGGTGACCGATGTGCTCGATGACCACGACCACGGCGACGGGCGCCACGAGCGCGATCGCGCCCGGGTCAAAGACGGGCATCGACACGTGCGGCAGGCCGATCCAGGCCGCCTCGGCGACCGGCGCGAAGTCCACCAGGCCGAGCGCGAGCGACACGAGGTAGCCCACGATGATGGCGAGAAGAACCGGCACGGTCCCGACGATGCCGCCCATGCTCGAGAAGACCACGGCCGCCGCGAGCGTGATGCCGGCCACGATGGCGCCCGTGCCGAAGAAGGCGCTCGTCCCGTCGGGCAGGTCGGTCATGAAGGCCATGTCGGCCGCCGTAGCGGCCAGACCCACGCCGATGACCACCATGACGGAGGCCACGAGCACCGGCGGCAGCAGGCGGTCGAGCCAGCCGGTACCCACCAGGCGGATGATGCCAGCCACCGCGAGGAACACCAGGCCGGCCACGATGACGCCCGACATGGCGGCGGAGAGGCCCTTGGTGGCGCCCACCGCGAGGATGGGGCTGATGAAGGCGAAGGAGCTGCCGAGGTAGCTCGGGATCTTGTTGCCGGTGACGAGCAGGTAGCAGATCGTGCCGATGCCCGAGCACATGATGGCCACGTTGGGGTCGAGCCCGGTGAGGACCGGTACGAGCACCGTGGAGCCGAACATGCTCATCATGTGCTGGATTCCCAGCGGGATGGCGCGTCCGACGGAGACGCGGTCGTCCACACCGATGACCTCGCGCTCGTGTGCGCTCATGGACCACTCCCTTCAGTCGAGACGTATGAAAAAGGCCCGGCCGCTTGCGACCGGGCCATGAGGCCAAACCCCTACGAGAAGAGCGGCGAGAGGAAGTACACGATGAAGGCGAGCGTGGCGACCCACATGAGCGGCTTGATCTTGTCGAGCTTGCGGCCGAAGATAGCGCAGACGACATAGGCGATGAAGCCGAAGCCGATGCCGGCGGAGATCGAGTACGTCATGCAGATGCCCGCCACGATCATGAACGCCGGGAAGCCCTCCTGGATGTCCCCCCAGTTGATGCTCGACACGTCGCCCATCATGAGGTAGCCAACGTAGACGAGCGCGCCGCAGGTGGCGGCACCGGGCACACAGTTGATGATCGGCGAGAAGAACGCGGCGAGCAGGAACAGGACGCCCGTGGTGATGGAGGTGAGGCCCGTGCGGCCACCGTCGGCCGCGCCGGAGGTGGACTCGACGAAGGTGGTGATCGAGGAGGCGCCCACGAGGCCGCCCACCGCGGCGGCGGCGGAGTCGACGATCAGGATCTCCTTGATGTTCTCGACGTTGCCGTCCTCGGTGAGGAACTCGCCCTGCTTGGCGACGGCCATCGCGGTGCCCATGGTGTCGAAGAAGTCGGACATCATGAGCGAGAAGGCCAGGATGAGCAGGGCCGGGTCGGTGACGACCTTGGCGATGCCCATGACGCCGTTGGCGTCGCTCTGGAAGGGCGCGCCAAAGGTGGAGAAGTCAAGCGGAGAGACGATGGACGTCGGCATCGCGGTCACGCCGAGCGGGATGCTGCAGATCACGGCGACGAGGATGCCGAGGAGGATGGAGCCCTTGACGTGAAGGGCCTCGAACAGCACCGTCGCGACAATGGAGATCACGCCGATGGCGAAGGTGTTGTTGAGCTCACCGAGGCCGATCAGCGAGCCGCTCTGAACGATGATGCCGGCGTTGGAGAGGCCGATCATGGCGATGAACAGGCCGAGGCCCACCGAGATCGCGTGGCGCAGGGTCACGGGAATGGCATCCATGATGGCCTCACGCAGGCCACAGAGGACCAGGATGAGGATGGCAACGCCCTCGAGCAGGATGACGCCCATCGCGGCGTGCCAGTCGCCGCCGCACGTGGTGACGGCGGCGGTCGCGATCATGGAGTTGACGCCGAGGCCCGAGGCGCAGGCGAGCGGGCGGTTGGAGATGAGGCCCATGAGAATGGTCATGACGGCGGCGCCGACACACGTGGCCGTGACAAGAGCCGAGTTGGGGACATCGGGCATGCCCTCGCTCAGGATCAGCGGGTTGAGGAAGACGATGTAGGCCATCGCCAGAAACGTCGTGAGGCCGGCGCGCAGCTCCTGACCGGTGGACGTCCCCCTCTCTTCAAGATGCAGGAACTTGTCCATTAAGAGCCATCCCTTTCTGTCGTGCTTGTTGGACAACGTGCATGTCGTCGCCGCCGGAGGGCGGCGGGAGGACCGGGTTCGGGGCGTCAGACGCCGCTCGAGCCGAAGCCGCCCGTGCCACGGTCGGTCTCGTCGAGCTCGCTGACCTCCTGGAGGGTCACCTGCGGGACGCGCTGGATGACGAGCTGGGCGATGCGCTCGCCGCGCTCGATGCGGATGGGTCGCTCGTCGTCGAGGTTGACGGCGCAGACCTTGAGCTCGCCGCGATAGTGGGCGTCAACGAGCCCGGGGGTGTTGGCCATCGAGAGGCCCTCGCGCAGGGCCAGGCCGCTGCGGGGCTGCACGAAGCCCGCGTACCCCTCGGGAATGGCGACGGCCAGGCCGGTGCTCACGAGCCGGCGCTCGTGCGGGGCGAGCTCCACGTCCTCGTTGGCGCGCAGGTCGAGACCCGCGTCGCCCTCGTAGGCGTAGGTGGGCAGCTCCACGGATGGGTCGAGCCGCTTGATGGGCAGCGTGATGCGCTCGTCAGTCATGGGAAAGGCTCCTCAGCTCCTCGCTGAACTCCTCGATGTCCTTGAAGTCGCGGTAGACGGACGCGAAGCGAACGTAGGCGACCTTGTCCACGTCGAGCAGGCGCCTGAGCACTATGCTCCCGAGGTCGGCCGAGCTGACCTCGAAGGAGCCCTGGTCGCGCAGGGTGGCCTCGATATCGTCGATGAGGGCCGTGAGCTTCGAGACGGGAACGTTGCGCTTCACGGTGGCGGTCACGAGGCCCCTCATGAGCTTCTGGCGGTCGAAGGGCTCCTTGTGGCCGTCGCGCTTGACCACGATGAGCGGCATCTCCTCGCAGCGCTCGTAGGTCGTGAAGCGGAACCCGCACCCGGTGCACTCGCGGCGGCGCCTGATGGCATCGTTGCTCTCTGAGGGACGGGAGTCGACGACCTTGGACTCGTCGCAACCGCATCTGGGACAGCGCATCTAACCTCCTCGTGGCCAACGACTAGAGAAGGTATCACAAAACGTTCAAATCTCGCTGAGAAAGCCGATGTGGAAACGAACTGGAAAGAGCAGGGCTAGCCGACCGCCCCGACGGGCATTACGAGACGCTGGCCGACCGTGAGCTCGGCCGAGACGAGGCCGTTGCGCTCCATGGCCCAGGAGACCACCTCGGAGACGGGGACGCCGTCGGGGTCAGAGGCCTCGGCGAGCGACCAGAGGGAGTCGCCGGGCCGCACCGTGACGACGCGCTCGGGAGCGCCGGAGAGCGCGGAGGCGTAGCCGGCGGACGCGCGCGCCTCCGTGAGCAGGGACCCGACGACGAGGGCGAGCACGACGACGGCGCCCGCCGCGACGAACGCGAGCGCCTGGCGGGGCGAGAGTCGACTGCTCGCGGCCGCGGACGCCTCGTGCCCACCTCGGCCGCCCTCTATCAGGACGAGCGTGCTCCGGGGCGCCACCTCGAGAGCGGCGTTTCCGTCAAAGGCCGTGAGGGCGGCTGTGGTGCGTGTCATCGTGCTCCCCTTTCGATCGCGCGTGTCACGACCCGTTATACGGAAGGGGCCGGACAGAAACCCCGCGCGCGGGACCGAACGTCTGTACCCAAGTATGACAGCACGTCTGTTCGTGTCAAGAAAAATCTCGAACACGTGTTTGCGCTTCGCCTCGATACGTCGTATCATGGGACCAGGAGAGAAGGAGGCACACATGGCCAGGGGAAAGCTCAGCAAGCGCCAGCTCGCGATCTACGACTACATCCGCGCCTACTCCGACGAGCACGGCTACCCGCCCTCGGTGCGCGAGATCGGCGCCGCGGTCGGCCTGGCCTCCCCCTCCACCGTTCACATGCACCTTAAGGTCCTCGAGGAGCGCGGCCTCATCAAGCGCGACTCCAAGAAGCCGCGCACCATCGAGGTTGTCGACAAGACCCCGGACGCGGGCGAGCCGCTCGCCAGCGTCTCGCAGGACGTCGACGCCGGCACCATCCGCCTGCCGCTCGTGGGCCGCGTGGCCGCCGGCACGCCCATCCTCGCCGAGCAGAACGTCGAGGAAACGCTCGCGCTCCCCACCTCGGTCGTCGGGGACGCGAGCTCGTTCGTCCTGCGCGTCCGCGGCGAGTCCATGGTCAACGCCGGCATCTTCGACGGCGACTACATCGTCGTCCGCGAGCAGCGCGACGCCCATGACGGCGAGATTGTCGTCGCCCTCATCGACGACTCGGCGACGGTCAAGACGTTCTACCGCGAGCGCGACCGCGTGCGTCTGCAGCCCGAGAACGACACGATGGAGCCCATCTACGTGCGCGACCCCGTGATCCTCGGACGCGTCACCGCGCTCATCCGCTCCATCTCGTGAGCGGCGCAGAGCGCGCCTCGGGCGGCCGCGTCCGTGTCTTCGACCTGGTGCGGGGCCTCTCCGTCGTCTCGATGGTGCTCTTCCACCTGTGCTACGACCTGCGCTACATCGCTGGCCTGCCCCTGGACTGGTTCGCGGGGCCGCTGCGCGAGGCCTGGCGCTGCTCGATCTCGTGGACGTTCGTGTTCGTGGCGGGCTGCATGTGCCCGCTCTCGCGCGACAACCTCCGGCGCGCGCTGCGCTACGGGGCTGTCGCGCTGGCCATCTGGGTGGTGACGAGCGTCGCCGCCGTGGACACGCCCATCTCCTTCGGCATCATCTACTGCATGGCGGCGTGCACCCTCGTCTACTGGCTGCTGGGGCGCGCCCGCCTCGCGCCG
>NZ_CBIFYV010000063.1:0-5953 GCF_966187215.1 Thermophilibacter sp. | reverse complement strand
GCCGCCCCGTCGCGCCCGGGCGCGCGGGTTTGTGCGAGAATGGCCACGTCAGGCTATGAGAGGAGCGCACATGGCTGAGCGGGGGCGCGGACAGGGCCGCGGAGCGAGCAGGGCCGAGCAGGCAAGGCGGCACATCGACGACATGGCGCGTCGCTTCGGCGGCGAGATCGAGCGTGCCGTCGCCGCCACGCGCGTCTACGACCGGGCGCCCAAGACCGCCGTCGCCGAGCCGTGCGTGCCCGCCGTGACCGTGACCGACGAGGACACCGTCAGCGCGGTGCTGCGCCTGGGCCGCGGCCTGGCGTCCGCCTGCGACCTGGCCGTGCTCGACTTCGCGTCGTTCACGAGTCCCGGCGGCGGCTACGACCGCGGCGCGTGGGCGCAGGAGGAGGCCCTCTGCGCGGAGTCGTTCCTCTACAACGTCCTGAGCGAGAAGCGCGGCTGGTACGCCGAGAACCGCCGGCGCTTCGTCAACTGCCAGCTCTACCGCAACCGCGCGCTCGCGGTGCCGGCCGTGCGCTTCGAGCGCGACGGCTTCCATTCCTACGCCGACGTCATCGTGGCCGCCGCGCCCTTCGCGCGCCGCGCCCGCGAGGACTATGGGGTGGGGGAGGCCGACCTGCTCGTCGCCGTGCGCAACCGCGTGCGCCTGGTGCTGGCGATCGCGGACGACCTGGGCCGCGAGCGGCTCGTGCTGGGAGCCTTCGGCTGCGGCGCCTTCGGCGGGGACCCGGCGGTGATGGCTGAGACGTTCCGCGCCGAGCTCGCGGGCGGCGCGCACGGCGTGCGCGAGGTGGTCTTCGCGGTGCCGCGCGGCCGCGCCGACGAGAACCTCGAGGTCTTCGAGCACGCGCTCGCCACGTTCCCCGAGCCCAACCCCGCGCCGTACGTGAGCCGCGCCGAGCGTGCCGCCGCCGAGGCCGCCGCGGCCGCGCGCGCCGCGGACGAGGAGGATGCCGACGACGACTGGCGGCGGTACCTGTAGGTGTAGGCGCGGTCCCGCGTCCTTCTCGTCGTGCGCTTGCTCCTCGGTATTCGAACGGCTTGGGGCCGATTTCGTTCGGATGGACAGGAGCTTCTCGCTAACTCCTAGGTATCCGAACGCTCTGGGGCCCGGAACGTTCGGATGGACAGGAGCTTCTCGCCACGCGCCGAGCGCCGTCGGCCAAGGCAGTGACAAAACTCACTTCCGGCGCGGGCGCGCGGCCCGGACAATGGTGCCAACGAAAGGAGGCACCATGCCCGCACCCGCCCCAGCACCCACGTCCGCCCGCGACGTCGTGGTCGTGCGCGACCTCGTCAAGCGCTACGGCGACCTCGTGGCGCTCGACCACCTTGACCTGCGCATCGGCGCCGGCGAGATCTTCGGTCTTCTCGGTCCCAACGGCTCGGGCAAGACCACGGCCATCAACTGCGTGCTCCAGCTGCTCAGCTACGACCGTGGCACCATCGAGCTCTTTGGCGAGCCGATGGGCCCGGCGCGCTACGACCTCAAGGCGCGCATCGGCGTGGTCCCGCAGCAGGTGGCCGTCTTCGACGAGCTCACCGTCCGCGAGAACGTGGACGCCTTCTGCGCGCTCTACGTGACCGACCGCCGCCGGCGTCGCGCGCTCGTGGACGAGGCCATCGACCTGGTGGGCCTCGCCGACTACGTGCGCTTCCGGCCGCGCAAGCTCTCGGGCGGCCTGGCCCGGCGGCTCAACATCGCCTGCGGCATCGCGCACCGCCCCGAGCTCATCTTCTTTGACGAGCCCACGGTGGCCGTGGACCCGCAGAGTCGCGCGAGCATCCTGGACGGCATCTGCCGCCTGCGCGACGAGGGTGCCACGGTGGTCTACACCAGCCACTACATGGAGGAGGTCGAGCGGATCTGCGACCGCGTCATGATCGTGGACGCGGGCCGCGCCATCGCGCAGGGCACCCCCGAGGAGCTCAAGCGCATGATCAGCCTCGGCGAGCGCATCTCGGTGGAGACGGGCGCGCCCGACGAGGGGCTGATGGGGCGCCTGCGCGGCCTCTCGCACGTGCTCGACGCCGCCTACGCGGACGGCGTGCTGCGCGTGCGCTGCGAGGCGAGCCCGCACAACCTCGTGGACGTCCTCGGCGTGCTGACCGCCTCCGGCGCGCGGCTCGGGCGCGTCTGGTCGGAGCCGCCGACCCTGAATGACGTCTTCCTCGAGCTCTGCGGCCGCGAGCTGCGCGACTAGGGGGCGGCCATGAGAAGCTCGCTTCTGGTCACGCTGCGCACGCTCGTGCGCACGCCGTCGGCGCTCATCTGGATCCTGGCGTTCCCGGTGATCCTGTCCTGCGTCTTCATGTTCATGTTCTCGGCGATGCGCACGGACGGTGCGGTCGAGGCGGTCCCGGTGGCCGTGGTGGCCGACGACGCCTGGGATGCCTCGGCGTTCTCCGAGGTCGTGGACGCCCTCGACGCGGGCGGCGAGAAGGGCGCGGCGTCTGGCGAGAAGGACGCGGAGCCCGCGGACGGCTCCGACGCGCCCGCCGACGAGGCCCGCCTGCTCGACGTCCGCCACGTGGGCACCGCCGACGACGCCCGCGCGCTTCTCGCCGCCGGCGAGGTGGACGGCTGGTGGGAGGTCGGTGCGGACGGCGCGCCGCGCCTCACGGTGGGCTCGGCCTACACGACGTCCGACCCGAGCGGCGGCTCGGCCGTCAACCGGTCGATCCTGGAGGCCGTCACGAGCTCGTACGCGAGCCGCGTCGCCCTTGTCGGCGAGCTGGCACGCGAGGACCCCGCCGCGCTCGCGGACGCCGCGGCCGTCGCGCGCGCCCTGGGCCTCTCGACGTCGGTCGCGCGCACGCAGGTCACCCACGGCCTGCCCGACGAGACGGTGCGCTACCACTACGCGCTGCTCGGCATGTCGGCGCTCATGGCGTCGCAGGCCGGGATGCTCGCCGTGGCGCTCGCGCAGCCGGGCGTCTCGGCGCTCGGCGCCCGCCGCGCCGTCTCGGGCACGAGCCGCGCCCGACAGCTCGCCGGCTGCGTCCTCGGCGCGTGGGCCTTCTCGTTTGCCTGCCTGACCGTGGCCTTTTTGTTCCTGCGGCTGGTGGTGGGCGTGGACTTTGCGGGGCGCGAGGGGCTGTGCCTTGCGGGCGTGGCCGTCTCGTCGCTTCTGTCCACCGCGATCGGCGCGCTCGTGGGCGCGCTGCCGCTGCGCGCCGGCATCGACGCGCGCGCCGGGATCCTGACGGCGGCGAGCTGCGTGCTCTCGCTCTTCGCGGGGCTCTACGGCACGGCGGCGATGGAGCTCTCGGACTGGCTCGCGCGCACGGCGCCGTGGACGGCGTGGGCCAACCCCGCGCGGCTGGTCTGCGACGTCTTCTACGCGCTCTACTACTACACGTCCCTCGAGCCGTTCGCCGCGCGCCTGGCCGCGTGCGCGCTCGTCGCGGCGGCCCTGCTCGGCGCAGCCGCGCTTCTCTTCAGGAGGCAGAGCCATGAGCACCTTTAGGACCGCGCTGCGCGTGGTGGCCGCGCATCCCATCTACCTGGCCCTCTATGTGGTGATGCTCTCGCTCATGGGCGTGCTCGTGCTGGGCGACATCGATGCGGCGGCGAGCGCGGACGCCGGTTCCTACGAGACCTACCCGGCGCGCGTGGCCGTGGTGGACCGCGACGGCTCGGCGCTCTCGGGCGCGCTCGCGGCGTGGGCGGGTGAGACATACGATCTGGTCGAGGTGGCGGACGATACCCAGGCGCTCCAGGACGCGCTCGCCACGGGTGCGGCCGACTGCGTGCTCGTGCTGCCGGCGGGCTTCGAGGCGGACCTGCTCGCGCGGGCGCGCGCCGGCGAGGACCTCGCGGCGCTCGAGGCGGCCTACGGCACCGACGTGCAGGCGGGGGCGCTCGCGGCGTCGGCGGCGTCGAGGTGGGTGGCGCTGGCCGCTTCGGCGGCGGCGCTCGAGCCGGGCGCGGACGGCGAGAAGGTCGCGGAGCTCGCGGCCGGCGCGGCGGAGGCGCGCGCGGAGGTGGCGGTCGAGGCGTCCGCCCAGGCGAGCGGCGGGACCGATCGGCTCGTGACGTACCTGAACTTCTCGACCTACTCGCTGACCAGCTCGATCGTCGTGGTGGCGGGGTGCACGCTGGCGTCGTTCGGCCGCGCCGAGCTGCGGCGGCGCAACGCCGCGGGCCCGGTTCCGCCGCTTCGCCTGGCGGCCGGCGCGCTTCTCGCCTGCGCCGTGCTGGCGCTCGCGGTGTGGGCGTGGACCTGCGGGGTGGCGCTGGCCTCCTGCGGCGGCTCGCTCGCGGGGGTGGACCCGGCGCTCGTGGCGGCGTCGCTCGCGCTCGTGCTGGTGCTCGCGCTCGTGCCGCTCGCGCTGGCGTTTCTTCTGGCGCAGGTGGGGCTCGACGAGGACGCGATCAACGCGGTGGGCAACATCGGCGCGATGGTGATGTCGTTTCTGGGAGGGGCGTGGGTGCCGCTCTCGATGCTGCCTGAGGCCGTGCGCGCGGCGGGCCGCTTCGTGCCCGCCTACTGGGTGAGCGACGCGGTGACGACGCTGCTGCACGCGGACGCGCTCGGGCCGGCCGAGCTGGCGGTGGCCGGGCGTGCGGCGGGAATCGTCGGCCTGTTCGCGGTCGCGATCTTCGCGCTCGGCGCGGCGCTCGGCCGCTCCCGTCGCCGCGTGGCAGGCGCCGCGTGAGCCTCTCGTCCCGCCCGCCCCTCTCGTCCCGCCCGCCCCTCTCGTCCCGCCTATCCGAACGAAATCGACCCCCAAAGCGTTCGTTTAGGCGGGAGCAGCGAGAAGGACGACGGCGGCAAGAAGGACGACGGCGAGAAGGGCAAGCGGGCCAGCGGACCAGCAGGCCGGCGGCGCGCGCGGCGAACGGCGCGTGACGGACGCGGACGGTAGAATCGGGGCATGGAACGGCTGACCGACAAGCTCGTGGCGCTTCTCGCCTGCCTGCCCGCCCTCGCGCTGGCGGCGGGCGGCACCGCGGACGCGTCCGTGGTGGTCGCGCTGCTCGCGGCCGTGATCTCGGCGGCCGCGGGCGAGCTCGCGCGCGGGTGGTGGCGCGCCGCCGGGGCCTTCGCGCTCTGCCTGCTCGGCTGCGCGCTGCCCCCGTTCGCGGCGGTCGCGGGCGTGGCCGCCTACGACCTCGCGCTCGTGGGGGGCGCCGCGGGCGGCCGGGCGCGGCTCCTGCCCGCGGCGGCGGTCCTCGGGCCGCTCGCCTGCTGGGCCACGGGAGCGCTCCCCGCGACGGCCGCGCTGCTCGCGCTTCTCGGCGGGGCGGTCGGCGCGCGGATGGGAGATCGCGCGGCGCGGCTCGAGGCTGAGGTCCGCGCCCGTCGCCGCGTGCGCGACGAGCTCACCGCGACGGAGCTCTCGCTCGCGCGCCGCAACCGCGAGCTGACGGAGGCCCGGGACCACGAGGTCGCGCTCGCCACGCTCGCCGAGCGCGCCCGCATCGCCCGCGAGATCCACGACAACGTGGGGCACCTGCTCACGCGCGGCGTCGTGCAGGTGGAGGCCCTGCGCGTGGTGGGGGAGGGCACGCCGGTCGCCGGCGGCCTCGCCGGCGTGTCCGACACCCTGCGCGAGGCGCTCGACGAGGTCCGCGCGAGCGTCCACGACCTGCGCGACGACTCCTGCGACCTCTCGGTCCAGGCGCGCGCCGCGGCCGAGCGCGCCTGCGCGGGCACGGGCGTGGAGGTGAGCTGCCGCGTGGAGGCCGGCGAGGCGCCGCGCGAGGTGGCGGCATGTCTGCTGGCCGTCGAGCGCGAGGCGCTCTCAAACGCCCTGCGCCACGCCCGCGACCTCACGCGCGTCACGGTGGAGCTCGTGGAGCACCCGGCGCTCTGGCGGCTCACGGTGACCGACGACGGCGCGGCCCCATCGGGCGGCGAGAGGGAAGAGGCGCCCGGCGCCGGCCGCGGCATGGGACTCGTCTCGATGGAGGAGCGCGTCCGCGCGCTCGGGGGTGCGTTTC
>NZ_CBIFYV010000062.1:0-4605 GCF_966187215.1 Thermophilibacter sp. | reverse complement strand
GGCGCACGGCTACGCCGTGTAGGACGTACAAGAAAATGTCCGCGGTCCCGATTATATGAATATGAAATCATTTTTTGCGGGTTGTTGAGGGACGCAACCGTTCGGGGGCGCGAGAAGGACGGGACGAGAGGGACGCGACGCGAGAAGCGCGGCGAGAAGCGCGCACCGTACACAAAAAAGGGCGCCCCGTGGGGCGCCCGTGCGGTTCTGGAGGCGAAGCCCGGATTCGAACCGGGGGTCAGGGCTTTGCAGGCCCGTGCCTTACCACTTGGCCACTTCGCCGTATGAAAAAGGCCGATCGAGACCGGCCGGGAACTCGTGGAGCGGGCTACGGGGTTCGAACCCGCGACCTCAACCTTGGCAAGGTTGCGCGCTACCAACTGCGCTAAGCCCGCAAGAGCAGAATTACTATACGGGCCGCGCCGCGCCCGCGCAAGCGAGGGCGTCAAAAAAGATGGAGGATTCGTGAATCGGCAGGTCAACGCCGCTGATATCTAGGCACGCGCCGCCGCGTGCGCGTCGAGCAGCTTGACGAGGTGCACCACCGTCCCCGCCCCCGCGCTCTTGCGCGAGATGCTCACCGCGTCGGCCAGAAGCCGCATGAGCCGGATGCCGCGCCCGCGCTCGGCGAGCGGCCCCGCCTCGGGCGGCTCCTCCCCCGCCGCGAGCTCGAAGCCCGGCCCGCAGTCGGTCACGTCCACCGCCACGCGGTCCGGGTAGGCGGCCACGGTCACGAGCACGCCGTCGCCGCAGGTGTGGTCGACGGCGTTGCCCAGGGCCTCGCCGCTCGCCAGCTTCATGTCGAAGACCTCGTCGGAGGTGAGCGACGTGCGCGCGAGCAGGCGCCCCACGCGCTCGCGCGCGTCCGCGAGCGTGGCGGCGTCGGCGCGGAAGGTCGTGCGCCACTGCGGCAGCGCGGCCGCGGGCAGCTCGTCCACGCTGCGGCGCGCGCCGCGCCGCTCGACCGGCATGAGGTCGAGCACGCGCAGGCGCAGCAGCGCCTGGTAGAGCTGGGCCGACACGTTGGAGAGCGAGAGCAGCCCGCCCAGCCCCCTCATGCGCCGCAGCTCGCTCAGGATGAGCCCCATCCCCGCGGAGTCAACGTAGGAGGCGTCGGCCATGTTGAGGAAGACGCGGCGGCACCCGTGCCCCACGAGCGCGTCGATCCGCCGGCGCACGGCGGGGACCGTCGTGACGTCGAGGTCCCCCTCAACGGGGACGATGGCTATGTTGACGCGCTCAGGCATGACGATGGTATTCCCCAAACGGGGCCGTCCCTATCCCGACGCGCCGCCCTTCTCGCCGTCCGGCGCCGTCGCGTCGGCGGGGCCCAGCTCGTCGAAGCGCAGCGCGACCATCGCCACGTCGTCCTCCAGCCGCGCGCCCGTGAAGTCATCGAGGTCGCCGAGCAGCCGCCCCACGAAGCCCTCGAAGGGCCGCCCGCCGGCAGACTCGCGCATCACCGCGTCGCGCAGGCCCTGCTCGCCGAAGAACGCGCCGCTCGGGTCGCGCGCCTCGGTGGTGCCGTCGGTGTAGAGCAGCAGCACGTCGCCGGGGGCCAGCGCCGCCTCGCCGTCCACGTAGGCGATGTCGTGGAAGGCGCCCACCACGCCCGACTGCACGTCGAGGATTGAGATCTCGTCGGCCCCGGCGCGCACCAGGATCGCGGGCGGATGTCCCGCCGAGCAGTAGCGGATCGTGCCCGCCGCCAGGTCGACGATGCCCACGAACAGCGTCGCGAAGGTCTCGAGCCGCGAGAAGCCCAGCAAAAACTCGTTGAGCGAGCGCACCATGCGCGCCGGCGCGAGGCCCTCCCAGGCGTAGGCGCCCAGCGCCGTCTTGACGGCCGCCGACACCGACGCCGCCTCCACGCCCTTGCCCGACACGTCGCCCATGATCACGCAGGCGCGCCGGTCGGGCAGGCGGATGAGGTCGTAGAAGTCGCCGCCCACCAGCGCCGAGGCCGTGGCAGAGGAGTAGACCGCCTCGGCCGTGATGCCGGGCACGTCTTGCAGCTCGTTGCGCATGCCGGTCTGGAGCGCCTGGGCGATGCGCTTGTCCTGCTCGCGCTCCTCCTCGCCGCGGGCGATGTCGCGCGCGTCGCCCGCGAGCCCCTCGAGGAACTCCAGCTCGATGTCGTCCAGGGGCTCGGCGCCGTCGGGGCGCAGCACGAGCGCTCGCCGCCGGGCCCCGCCCACCTCGCCGAGGTCCACGAGTGCCCCCACGCACGGCTCCCCCAGCCCCCGCAGCTCAGCGGCGAGCTCGGAGTCGGGCAGCACCGGCGCCACCGCCACGCCGCCACGCGCGCAGGGGGCCGCCAGCTCGTCGAGGTCGCAGGAGAGGTCGCGCGCGCCGCCGCGGGGCAGCTCGGCCACCACGAGCGCCTGGTGGTCGTTGTCGCGCACGGGCGCGAGCTCGGCCTCGAGCTCGGCGGCCGCGGTCGCGAGCACGTCGCCCAGGCGCCCCAAAGCGCCCGAGGCCGCGTCGGCCGTGGCGGCGTCGAGAAGCTCCTCGCGCAGGCGCGTGCCCACGTCCGCGAGGTGCTCCGCGTGGCGGGAGCGCAGCGCGGTGAAGGTGCCCTCGAGCTGCACCGAGAGATAGTGCGCCACGGCGTCGAGCAGCTGGGCGTCGTCCTTGGGCATCGGTCGCTGCCGGCGCCAGCCCACCTCGATGATCGAGATCACGCGCCCGCCGAACCACACGGGCACCGCCATGAAGCTCGTGAACGGCGGGACCAGGGCGCTTCTCACCTTGATCGTCTCGCCGGTCTCCTCGTTCGCCACGTCGCGCTCGGCGAGCCGGCCCTGGCGCAGCGCCTCGGTGCCCGGCGCGCACACCCGCAGCCGCACCGCGCTGCCGCCGCGCACCGCCACGCGCTCGATGCTGCGCCCGAAGGGCATGAAGCGCGCGACCTTCTCGTCGGCCAGGCCGCTCGAGAGGCCGCGCAGGTGGAAGCCGTCGGACTCGGCCAGGTAGACGATTGTGCCGTCCGCCTCCATGGTCTCGGTGATCTCCTCGAGCAGGCGGTCGAGAAGGGCCGGCAGGTCGTCGGCGTCGAGCGTGTCGAGCACGATGCGCAGCGTGCCCGAGAGGCGGTGGTTGGCGCGCACGAGGTCGTCCATGGCGCGGTCCTCCTCGCGCTCCCGGCGCGCGCCGGCGTCGACGGGCAGGGCCACGAGCAGGAAGGTCTCCCCCGGGGCGCGCACCGCCTCGCAGCGCACGCGCAGCGTGAGCGCGCGCCCGTCCGCGACCGCGCACGTCACCATGGCGACGGTGCCGTCGAGCGGGAACGGCAGCCGCGCGGCGTCAAAGGGGGCAGAGTCGTCCTCGTCGGCCGCGGGCGGGAAGACGAGCCGCACGTCGGTGCCCACCAGGATGCCGCCGCCGGCCATGAGCGCGCAGGCCTCGTCGTTGGCCAGAAGGATCCGTCCCGTGCCGTCAAAGACGAGCACGGCCTCCCCCGTGAGCTGCAGCAGGCGCGAGAGCGTGCCGGCCACGCTGCCCTCACCGATGCCGCCCACGTAGTGCGTGCTGAGCTCGTGGGCGTCCGCGCGACCGCTCACGCCTCGTCCGGCTCGTAGAGGTCGGCGCCGTCGAGCAGCTCGAGGCCCGTCTCGGCGAGCTTGACAGCAAGGGGCTCCCCCGAGACGTGGATCACGTCGACGGTGCGGCCCGCGAGGAAGCACGCGTAGGCGTAGTCCACGTTGAGGTCGCATGAGGCCAGGCGGTCGAGCAGCGAGCCGAGCGCGCCGGGGACGTCGGCGACCTCCACGGCCACCAGGGGCGTCGTCATGGCGTCGTAGCCGCGGCTGACGAGGCGCTCGGCGGTGGAGCGCGGGCGGTCGCAGATGAGGCGGACTATGCTGAAGTCCACGTTCTCGGCGATGGTCACGGCGTGGATTTGGACGCCCCACTCGCCGAGCAGGCGACACACCCCGGCGAGGCGACCGGGCCGGTTGGGCAGACAGACGGACAGCTGATCGATCATGGCTGGCTCCCTTCCCTCGACGCGTTGCCCCCATCATACGCCCCGCCCCGCGCGGGACGGGCGCGCGGGCGAATCCTGACGCGCTCCCGAAAAAGTGAGATTCACCCCTTGCGCCGCCGCGGCGGGTGGTGCATACTACTCCTTGCGCGAAAGCGCAGTGACAAGTCGGAGTGGCGGAATTGGCAGACGCGCTAGCTTGAGGTGCTAGTGACTGACTAAAAGGTCGTGCGGGTTCAAGTCCCGCCTCCGACACCACGAGAGCTACGGGCCCCGAAAGGGGCCCGTTTTCGTATGCGTTGATGTAGCGGGCGACGCGTCCTTCTCGCCCTCTCGCCGCACCCCCTGCCCCGCGCCCAACGCATGCCTCTGGCTCCCTCGCGCCCCACCGGCTCCCCCGCGCGTCTCGCGGGACAATAACGCGCAGAATCAAGCACAACTTTATATATCCGCAGGTCAATTTAACGCGCATGTCCGATTCTGCACGTTATTCGGTGCGGTCGGCAGCGGGGGGTCGAGCCGAGAAGCACCGCCGCGGACAAGAACGCGGGCCCGGGAGCCAATCGAATCCCGGGCCCGCGGCAAAGGGCTCGCGTCTGTCACGCAAGGTACCTACAGCT
>NZ_CBIFYV010000061.1:0-6356 GCF_966187215.1 Thermophilibacter sp. | reverse complement strand
CTCCCCCGCGACCGCCTGGCAGCTGCGCGCGATGAGCACCCGCTGGGGCTCCTGCACGCCGGCCACCGGCCGCATCCGCGTGAACGTCCGGCTGGCCGCCTACCCGCCCACCTGCCTCGACTACGTGGTCGCCCACGAGCTCACGCACCTGCTGGAGCCCAGCCACAACGCGCGCTTCCACGAGCTTCTCGCCCGCGCCTACCCAAACGAGCGGACCGCCCGCGCCCTGCTGCGCCGCGACGCCCGCGCCGTCGCGGCCGACCGCTGAGCGGAATTTCTCGTTGACGCGCCCGCTCCGGTGCGCTACGCTCCCCACCAAGCCAGCCCGAAGGAGGAACGAGCCAGATGATCCGCCGCCCCGACATCGCAGCAGCCGGCGCTCGCGCGTGGTGGTGGACAGATCTGACCCTCATCCCGGACTGACGAAGGCCGCCAGCGCACGCACACACATACAGGGCCCTCGGACGCAGTTCCGGGGGCCCTTTTCTTGTGCGCCGCCAGACGAAAGGAGCACGTCATGCCCGCAACGCCCGCCACTGAGCCCTATCGCCTCTACCTCCGCGAGGACCAGATCCCGACCTCCTGGTACAACCTGCGCGCCGACATGCCCGAGAAGCCCGAGCCCATCCGCCTGCCCAACGGGGCCATCGCCACCCACGCCGACCTCGCGCCCGTTTTCGCCGACGCCCTGATCGACCAGGAGCTCGACAACGACACGGCCGAGTTCCCCATTCCCGCGGGCGTGCTCGAGATGTACAAGGTCTACCGCCCGAGCCCACTGTGCCGCGCGTACAACCTCGAGCGCGCGCTGGGCACGCCGGCCAAGATCTTCTACAAGTTCGAGGGCAACAACACGAGCGGCTCGCACAAGCTCAACTCCGCGCTCGCGCAGGCCTACTACGCCCACGAGCAGGGCCTCACCACGATCACCACCGAGACGGGCGCCGGCCAGTGGGGCACCGCGCTCGCCGAGGCCGCCGCGCACTACCACCTCGACCTCGACGTCTTCATGGTCAAGTGCTCCTACGAGCAGAAGCCGTTCCGCCGCAACATCATGGAGACCTTCGGCGCCACGGTGACGCCCAGCCCGAGCGCGACCACCGAGGTCGGCCGGCGCATCCTGGCCGAGCACCCCGACTCCACCGGCTCGCTCGGCACCGCGATCTCCGAGGCCGTGGAGCGCGCGCTGCACGTGCCTGAGAACCGCGGCCGCTACCAGCTGGGGTCGGTGCTCAACCAGGTGGTGCTGCACCAGTCGATCATCGGGCTCGAGAGCTACGAGGCCCTGCGCGAGGAGGGCGAGTACCCCGACGTCGTGATCGGCTGCGCGGGCGGCGGCTCCAACCTGGGCGGCCTCATCGCCCCGTTCATGCGCGACAAGCTCACTGGCGCGCGGCCCGACACGCGCTTCATTGCCGTCGAGCCCGCGAGCTGTCCCTCGCTCACGCGCGGCCGCTACGCCTACGACTTCGCCGACACGGGCCAGACCTGCCCGCTCTGCAAGATGTACACCCTCGGCAACGGCTTCATCCCGAGCCCCGACCACGCGGGCGGCCTGCGCTACCACGGCATGAGCCCGATCGTCTCCAAGCTCAAGCACGACGGCTACCTCGAGGCCGTGGCGGTGCGCCAGACCGAGGTCTTCGAGGCGGCCGAGAGGTTCGCCAAGCTCGAGACCATCCTGCCGGCGCCCGAGAGCGCGCACGCGATCTTGGTGGCCATGCGCGAGGCCGAGCGGTGCCGCGAGACCGGCGAGGCCAAGACGATCCTCTTTGGCCTCACGGGAACCGGCTACTTCGACATGGTGGCCTACGACAAGTTCAACCGCGGCGAGATGGAGGACCACGTCCCCACCGACGAGGAGCTCGAGGCCGGCTTCGCCACGATCCCCGAGGTGCCGGGCATCCAGGCCGCCGGCGGGCTGTAGGGGCGGAGATGGTCGCCCTGTGGGCTGCGGGGCTACCGTCCTTCACAAGTTGGGCGGTTTTGACGGGCACCCCAAAGTAGCGCAAGAAATCGCAAGCCTCTGACCTGCAGCTTTGCGCTGCTCAAATCCGTCGCTATTCCAATGAGCCAAGAAAAACCGCCCAACTTGTGAGGACGCCCCCTTTGCATGCGGCAAAGGGGGCGTCCAGAGGCTCAAAACAGGGCTGGGACGAGCCTACTTGGCCTCGCCGCCCCAGTTCTTGCGGCCGAGCTCGGTCCACTCGGGCTCCTCGTCGGGCAGCGACCCCGCCTTCTTGCCGAAGAGCTCGCGCAGGCAGTGGTACGCCACGAAGACGCCCAGGATCACGATCAGGATCGCGAAGACCAGCTGCAGGCCGGACGTGGCGATGACCGCCGCACCGCCCGCGGCCAGCGCGTTCACGCAGCCGATGATGCTCTGCACCAGCGAGGTGAACGTGCACACCAGCAGGAACGCGACCGGCACGTACAGCATCCAGCCCTTGCGGCCGGTGCACTTGCAGAACACGGCGAGCGCGATCATGGTCATGCCGCCGAGCAGCTGGTTGGACGCGCCGAAGAGCGGCCAGATGTTGTTGTAGCCGCCGAAGGCCAGCGCGAAGCCCAGCACGAGCGTCACCACGGTGGAGACCCAGGTGTTGGAGCACACGCGAGCGAGGGCGCCCTGCTCGGGGCCCGCGGCCGCGGCGTCGTCGCCGGTGGCGAAGAACTCCTGGAACGACAGGCGACCGATGCGCGCCACGGCGTCGACCGAGGTCAGCGCCAGCGCGGAGACGCACATGGTCATGAAGACCGTGGCGAGCGTGCCGTCAACGCCGAAGGCGGTCATGCCGCGCGCGACGCCCTGCGAGAAGATCTGGAACGGGGTCGCGGCGACGCCGTTGTTGAGCGCGCCGGTGCCGGCGGTGTTGAGGTCGGAGAACATGATGGCGGCCACCACGATGGCGAGCACGCCCACGAACGACTCGGCGACCATCGCGCCGTAGCCCACGGGCAGCATGTCCTTCTCGCTGGAGACCTGCTTGGAGGACGTGTTGGTGGACACCAGGCTGTGGAAGCCGGACAGGGCGCCGCACGCCACGGAGACGAACAGCAGCGGGAAGATGTAGCTGCCCTTGTCGGCGAGCGCGGCGATGTCGGCGACCATCGGGGCCGTCATGTCGGCCTCGCCGCGGGCACCCAGCACGAAGATGCCGATGACGGCGCACGCGATCATGACGATCATCATGATCGAGGTGAGGTAGTCGCGCGGCTGCTTGAGCGTCTGGATGGGCATGGCCGCGGCAAAGAGCAGGTAGACCGCGATCACGGCGAACCAGCCGAGCTTGTTCAGGTACAGCGGGATCTGCATGCCCACGGCGAACATGAGCACGAAGAGCACCACGGCGAGCGCGAGCTCCTTGATGCCCGACAGGCCGAAGCGGCGGTTGACCCAGCCGAACAGGATGGCCACGAACGTGAACAGGATCGAGATCGTGCCGGCCGCGCCGCCCGCGTAGGACTTGGCCACGTCAACGGAGCCGTCGGCGAAATAGGTGGCTTGGAAGGTGTTGGCCACCATGTCCACGAAGGCCGCGATGACGATGATCGTGAACAGCCAGCTGAAGATCAGGAAGAGCTTGCGGCCGGTGCGGCCGATGTACTTCTCGATGAGCTGCGCGAGCGACTTGCCGTTGTTCTTCACGGACGCGTAGAGCGCGCCGAAGTCGTGCACGGCACCGAAGAAGATGCCGCCGATGAGCACCCACAGAAGCACCGGCAGCCAGCCGAACATCATGGCGGCGATGGTGCCCGTGACGGGGCCGGCGCCGCAGATGGAGCTGAACTGGTGCGAGAAGGCCGTGAAGCACGAGGCGGGCGAGAAGTTCTTGTCGTCCTCCAGGCGCTTGGCGGGCGTGAGCGCGTCCGCGTCGATGCCCCAGCTCTTGGCCAGCCAGCGGCCATAGAGCACGTACCCGGCGACCAGCACCACGGCCGCGACGAGCACGATGACGATTCCGTTCATGCGTTTCCCCCTTTACGATCGAGCGGTGCCGGGCCATGATGCACCCGCGACCTCCACGGCAACGCCACATTCCTTGATTGATAACGCATCAGAAACACGCTCACCGAGAAGTTCCGACCGCCCGCGGGTGTCCCAGGGGGAGGCGGCGCGGACCGGGGAGGTGACCAAAGCGTCACGCGCCGCGGCCGCGGCGCCCCCTATACTCGGAGCCAGCGACCGAACGGAGGACCCATGCTGCGCATACTGCTCGCCGAGGACGACCCGCTCATCGTCGAGGGGCTCTCGGAGCTGCTCGCCGGCGAGGGCTACGAGGTCGTCTCCTCCCCCACCCAGGCCGGCGCCGTGGAGCTCGCGTGCGCGCCGGGCGCCGACGTGGCGCTCGCCCTCGTTGACCTGACGCTCGCCGAGGGCAGCGGCTACGCCGTCTGCGCCGCGATCAAGCACGCCACGCCCGAGGTGCCCGTGATCTTCCTCACCGCCGCCGACGACGAGCTCTCCACCGTGACCGGCCTCACGATGGGTGCCGACGACTACGTGGCCAAGCCCTTCCGGCCCCGCGAGCTTCTCGCCCGCGTGCACGCCGCCATCCGCCGCGCCCGGCCCGAGCGCTCCACGCTGCGGCTGGGGCCCGTGAGCATCGACCTCGACCGCGCCCGCGTCACGCGCCATGGCGAGGAGGTCGCGCTCTCGGCGCTGGAGTACCGCCTGCTGCTGCTCTTTGCCAAGAACGCGGGCCGCGTGGTCACGCGCGACATGATCCGCGACGCCCTCTGGGACGACGCCGGGGCCTACGTGGAGGAGAACACGCTGTCGGTCTACATCAAGCGGCTGCGCGACAAGCTCGAGGACGACCCGACCGAGCCGCGGCTCATCGTCACCGTGCGGGGCCTGGGCTACCGCGCGGGCACCTAGGGCGGCGAGAGGCCCGTGCTGCTGAGAAACCCCGAGGTCAAGCGGTCGGTCGTCGCGTTTCTCGCCGTGGGCGCGGCGGGGTCCGTCGCCGCGTGGCGCCTCGCGGGGCCCGCGGGCTGCGCGTGCGTGGCGGCGACGGCGGCGGCGCTTCTCGTCGTCCTCCTCGTGGCCACGCGCCGGCGCTACCGCGCGCTCGCGCGCCTGGCCGAGCAGGTGGACGCCGTGCTGCACGGCGAGCGCGACGTGAGCTTCGAGCGCATGCGCGAGGGCGAACTCGCGATCCTGTCCTCCGAGCTCGACAAGATGCGCAGCCGCCTGACGCTGGCCAACGAGGAGCTCGCGCACGAGCGCAACGCGCTGGCCGACGCGCTGGCCGACGTCTCGCACCAGATCAAGACGCCGCTCACCTCCCTCACGCTGATGACCTCGCTCACGCGCGCGGCGCTCGTCGCCGAGGGCGGCCACGAGGCCGAGGTGGCGCGGCTGCGCACCTCCGAGCGGCTGGAGGCGCAGGTGGAGTGGCTCGTCGCGTCGCTGCTCAAGCTCGCGCGCATCGACGCGGGCGTGGTGCGCTTCGCCCGCGAGCGCGTGGACGCCGTCGAGCTGGTGGCGCGCGCCGCCGAGCCGCTGGAGGTGGCCTTCGAGCTGGCCGGCGTCGAGCTGGCGCGCGACGTGGCGGCGGGCAGCGGCTTCACGGGGGACGCGGCCTGGAGCGCCGAGGCGCTCGAGAACGTGCTCAAGAACTGCCTGGAGCACACGCCGGCCGGCGGGCGCGTGAGCGTCACCGCCCGCGAGGACGCGCTGGCCTTCCGGCTGCGCGTGGAGGACACGGGCACGGGCATCGACCCCGAGGACCTGCCACACGTCTTCGACCGCTTCTACCGCGGCGGCGAGAAGAGCGCCTCGTCGGAGGTCGAGCCGGGCGGCGTGGGCATCGGGCTGGCCCTGGCGAAGAGCCTCGTCACCGCGCAGGGCGGCTCCGTGCGCGCCTCCAACGTCACGGGCGCCGACGGGCGCGTCACCGGCGCGGCCTTCGACCTCGTCTTCTTCAAGGCCACGGTGTAGGCGGCGCGGGCGCGGACGCGGCGCCCTCCTGGCCCCGGGCCCTTCTCGCCGTGGGTTCGGCATCACCCTCCCGAGACCACCCACACCGCCCGTGCCACCCGTCCGCACCCCCATGCACATGCGTCAATCTGATGCATGTGCATGGCCACGCACCGCCCTTCTCGCCCAACGGGACATGCACAAGCGTCAGAGAGGCGCATGTGTATGGGACCCGTTTCGCACCTCCCGCCTCCCCGGCGTGCGCATGCGTCAGGTTGATGCATGTGCATGAGCCGTATCACCAGTTTTTGCCGCGCGGTCCGCTCACATGCGTCAAGTTGAAGCATGTGAGCAACAGGATTTAACTCCCTCGCTCACGTCGGCGTGGGGAGAGGCTTAATGTGCGCCGACAGGAAAAAAAAAAGAGGCG
>NZ_CBIFYV010000060.1:0-4908 GCF_966187215.1 Thermophilibacter sp. | reverse complement strand
CTGTTTCCCTCGGGCTCTTCCTCATTCCCCCCCCCCTCCCCCTGGGTTTCGGCCCTCCCACCTGTCTTTCCGGTTACGTACGCATTTGCAGAGATGATGTTGCTTCTCGCCGGGCGTTTGCGCAGGTAGACGGCTTGACGAGAAGGACATCAAAACAGAAAGAGCGTACGTAACCGCGAGATGTGTACGTAACCGTAGGATGTGTACGCAACCGCGAGCGGCGCACGCAACCGCCGGGGCAGGCCCGCAGGACGGAGCCGCACGGGCACTACGAAGGAGTTCACATGGCAGACGCCAGGCCAGACCGGCAACACAAGCCCAAGAGGCAGCCCAAGCGCATGACCCGCCGCGCCTTCGTGGCGAGCGGCGTGGGCGCCGGCACCCTCGTGGGCGTCACCGCCGCCGCCAACGCGGGCACCAGCATGTTCAGGTCCGCCCTCGACCACTACCTCGGCGCCGGCGAGACCACGATCACCAACGCCCCGGGCGCCGAGAACTGGGATACCACCTACTACGACCAGCAGTACCGCGGCCGCGGGCGGGCCACCGAGGACGCCATGGCGCTCGTCACCGAGATCGAGGCCGAGGGCATCGTCCTGCTCAAGAACGACGGCGCGCTGCCGCTGGCGCAGGGCGCCGAGGTGTCGCTTCTGGGCCGCTACGCCGCCGACCCCGTCTACGGCGGTGCCGGCTCGGGCACCGTGGACCCCAACGACTGCGTGACGCTGCACGACGGCATCGCCAACGCCGGGCTGGCGGTCAACGAGACGGCCTTCTCCTGGATCGCCGAGAACTACGCGAGCTATCCCAAGGCCGACATCACGATGGACAACCCCGCCACGGCCACCTACTACATCGGCGAGATCCCCTGGTCCGCCTACAGCGCCGAGGCTCAGGCCTCGATCGCGGGCACCACGGCGCTCGTGGTCATCGGCCGCGGCGGCGGCGAGGGGGGAGACCTCTCGCCGGACCTTCTCGGCGCGCTGAACGACGGCGGGCACGCCGCCTTCACCGCCAACGACGAGACGGCCACCTACGTGGAGGGCCAGCACCAGCTGGAGCTCTGCCAGAGCGAGCGCGAGCTCATCGCCGCGGCCAAGGCGGCGTGCGGCCGGGTGATCGTGCTCTACAACGGCTCCACTCCGTTCGAGCTGGCGCCCCTCATGTCCGGAGAGCTGGAGGTCGACGCGATCCTGGGCATCGGCTCGCTCGGCGCGAGCGGGGCCACGGCGGTGGGGCAGGCGCTCACCGGCGCGGTCAACCCGTCGGGCCGCACGTGCGACATCTGGCCCGTGGACTTCACGGCCGACCCCACCTACGCCAACTTCGGCGGCCGGCGCTACACCGACGTCGAGAACTACTACCCGCACAACTACAACGGCTCGGTCGAGGACGCAACGGCCTACTTCGTGGAGTACGAGGAGGGCGTCTACCTGGGCTACCGCTTCTACGAGACGGCCGCCGCCGAGGCCGAGGCGGGAAGCTACCGCGGCTTCGACTACGACGAGGCGGTGCTGTTCCCGTTTGGCTACGGCCTCAGCTACACCGCGTTCGACCAGGCGCTCGACGCGTGCGAGACGGACGGCGAGACCGTGAGCGCCCAGGTCACGGTCACCAACGTCGGGCGCGCGGCGGGCAAGGACGTCGTGCAGCTCTACTACTCGGCGCCGTACACGCCGGGGGGCATCGAGAAGAGCGCCGTCGTGCTGGGTGCCTTCGGCAAGACGGGGCTTCTCGACCCCGGGGCGTCCGAGACCGTGGAGCTCTCGTTTCCGGTGCGCGACATGGCGTCGTGGAGCTCGGAGGCGGGCGGCTACGTCCTCGACGCGGGTGACTACGTGATCAGCCTGCGCACCGACTCGCACACCGTGATCGACGAGACGGTGCTCGCGCTGGAGGAGAGGACCTTCGCGACCGACTCCGCCACCGGCAACGAGCTGGCCGCGCGCTTCGGCGACCTCGACGCGTACCTGGAGGCCAACTGCACGCGCCTCTCGCGCGCCGACTTCGCCGGCACCTGGCCCGAGCCCGCCGCGGACCGCACGGCCGCCGAGTGCGGCATCACGCTCGAGGAGTACGACTGGTCGCAGCACCTCGCCGACGCCGAGATGCCCGTCACGGGCGCCGACAACGGCGTCTCGCTCATCGACCTGCGCGGCCGCGCCTTCGACGACGCGCTGTGGGACGACCTTCTCGACGAGCTCACCGTGGACGACATGACCGGCCTTCTCAACGACTGCGCCTACAACACGCCCGCGATCGCCCACATCGGCAAGCCCGCGACCTCCGAGCCCGACGGCCCGGCCGGCTTCACCTCGCTCACCGGCGCCACGGGCAACTGCGCGTACTGCTCCGAGTACGTGATGGCGCAGACGTGGAACACCGAGCTGATGTATCGCACGGGCCAGATGGTGGGGCAGGAGGCGCTGGCCTCGGGCTACAACGGCTGGTACGCGCCGGCCATGAACACGCACCGCTCACCCTTCGGCGGCCGCAACTTCGAGTACTACTCCGAGGACCCGCTGCTCTCGGGCAAGATGGGCGCGGCGGTGGTCTCGGGCGCGGCTTCGAACGGCGTCTACGCGATGATCAAGCACTACGCCCTCAACGAGCAGGAGTCCTACCGCATCCAGCACCTCTGCACCTGGGCCAGCGAGCAGGCCCTGCGCGAGATCTACCTGCGCCCCTTCGAGATCACGGTCAAGGAGGCCACCTGCGAGATGAAGTACCTCGCCGACGAGGCCGGCACCGTCCAGACCGCGACCATGCCGGGCTGCACGGCGATGATGAGCTCGTTCAACTACGTGGGCACCCAGTGGGCGGGCGGCAGCCACGCCCTGTGCACCGAGGTCCCGCGCGACGAGTGGGGCTTCACCGGCTGCATCATCACCGACTTCAACCTCTACGGCTACATGGACAAGAACTGGGGGCTCGACGGCGGCACGGATTTGCACCTCACCTACGCGGCCATGACGCCGGCCTTCCAGGGCACCGGCGAGGCCTGCGTGGTGGCGCGCCTGCGCGAGGCGGCGCACCGCGTGCTGTTCACGGTCGTCAACTCCAACGCGATGCAGGGGATGGCGCCCGGCTCCACGATCACGACCTCGCCCGCGCCGTGGCAGCTGGGCGTCTGGGCGGGCAGCGCGGTGCTCCTGGCCGGCGCGGCCGCGCTCGGCGCGCGCTGCTGGCTGGGCGCGCGCCGCAACCGCGCCCTCGACGCCGCGGCCAGCGAGAAGGACGACGACGGCGCCACCGACGACGCCTCATAGCAGCTGCCCAGAACGACCTTCCTCCTTCCTCGGGGCCGGCCTTCGGGTCGGCCCCGCCCGCGTCTCTCGCGCCCTTCTCGCCGCGGCGGTGCTCCCGTCCATCCGTACGGTCTGGGGTGCCAGAGCGTTCGGATGGACGGGAGCTTGAGGCTACGTCCTTGCTATCCGAACGGAATCGGCCCCAAAGCGTTCGAATAGCAAGGAGCAAGCACGCGAGAAGATCCGGCGAGACGGCCGAGAAGGGCGCCGCCCGCGGCCCGATGGGGCATAATCGACAGCAGGAGCCGACGAAAGGGCCGCCATGCCTGCGATTCTCACCCACGACCTCTTTGGCCGCGGCGTCCTCCAGGACGTCAGCAGCCTGCTGGGCCTGCGCACCGCCGAGGAGCGCGACGCGTTCCTGCTGGGCAACCAGGGTCCCGATCCGCTCTTCTACCTGGCGATCGACCCGCTCATGCACAAGTGGTCGCCGCTCGGCAACGCGATGCACGAGACGAGCCCCGCGCGGCTGCTGCTGGCCATGCGCGAGGCCGCCTGGCGCCTCGACGGCCGCGAGCGACAGCTCGCCCGCGCCTACGTGGCGGGCTTCGCGTGCCACTGGCTGCTCGACTCCACGGTCCACCCGCTCGTCTACTTCTGGCAGAACGGCCTCACCCGCGCCGGCGTCCCCGGCCTGGACGAGTCGGCCGCGCAGCGCGTCCACGCCGAGGTGGAGCGCGACCTCGACGAGGCCACGCTCTACCGCCTCACCGGCCGCACGGTGGCGCGCTGGGTCCCGCACGAGCGCGCGCTCGCGGCCTCGCGCGCGGTGCTCGCGGCCGTGGACAAGGTCTACTTCTACATGGCGCTGTGGGTCTTCGGCCGCGCCGTCGACCCGCGGACGCTCTCCGTGGCGGTGCGCGAGTTCCGCCTGGTCCAGCGCGTCTTCGACTCGCCGGGCGGCGAGAAGCGCCGCGTGCTCTCCGCCGTCGAGCGCGCCGTCACGCGCGCGCCCTTCTCGCTGGTGGAGTCGATGTCGCACCGCGACCGCGCATCCGAGGTCTCGGACTTCGACAACCGCGAGCACCGGGGCTGGGAGAACCCGTTCACGCACGAGCGCTCGCGCGACAGCTTCTGGGACCTCCTCGATGCCGCGCGCGCCCGGGCGCTGCCCGTGATCGACGAGCTCATCAACGGCGCGCCCGACCTCGCCGACGCGCGCCGCATCACCGGCGACGTCAACTTCGAGGGAGCCGTCACGCCCCCCTCGGAGACGAGCGGGTGGTAGCGCGCGCGGGCGTGCCGCCGGCCTCCTCGGAGGCCACGCGCCACGTCATGCAGGCCAACCGCAGCAAGAACACGACCCCCGAGCTGACGCTGCGCGCCGGGCTGCGCGCGGCGGGCCTCACCGGCTACCGCCTCCACTGGAAGAAGGCGCCGGGCAGGCCCGACGTGTGTTTCCCGGGTCGGCGCGTGGCCATCTTCGTCCACGGCTGCTTCTGGCACGCCCACGTCTGCACCGCGGCGCGCCCGCGCACCCACGCCGACTTCTGGGCCGAGAAGTTCGCGCGCAACCGCGCCCGCGACGCGCGCAACGTGCGCGACCTTCTCTCCGCCGGCTGGACCGTGGTGGTGGTCTGGGAGTGCGCGCTCAAGCGCG
>NZ_CBIFYV010000059.1:0-11371 GCF_966187215.1 Thermophilibacter sp. | reverse complement strand
GAGCCGGCGGGGACGGTGCCGTCGCGACTCACGAAGTGAGCGACGAGCGCAGCGAGGAGCGCGGAGCGAACGGGGCCGTCCCCGCCGGCTCCGCCAACGGCGCCCCCACCGACGAGAAGGAGGCCGAGTAACATGCCGATCGGTCCCGCACGCATGCCCCTCATGGATCACCTGGGGGAGCTCCGCCGCCGCCTCACGATCATCGTGGTCGCCGTCGTCGTCTGCGCCGTGGTGGTCTACTTCGCCACGCCCACCCTCATCGAGCTGATGATCGACCAGATCGAGGAGGCCATGCGCGGCGGCCAGCTCTACGTCTTCACCGCGCTCGGCGGCTTCACGATCCGCTTCAAGGTCGCCCTGTTCTTCTCGGTGATCATCTGCAGCCCGATCATCATCTGGGAGGTCCTCGCGTTCTTCCTGCCAGCGCTCAAGCCCAAGGAGCGCAGGTGGGTCGTGCCCACCGTGGCTGCGATGGTGGCCCTGTTCTTCCTCGGCATGATCTTCTGCTTCTTCGTGATTCAGCCGGCGGCCTTCGGCTGGCTGCTCGACCAGACCGTCGAGTTCGCGCAGAACATGGCCGACGCCGAGGACTACCTCAACATCTACATGCTGCTCGAGATCGGCTTCGGCCTGGCCTTCCAGCTGCCTCTGCTGATCTTCTACCTGTCGATCCTGCACCTCGTGCCGTACAAGACCTTCCGCTCGCAGTGGCGCATCGTCTACGTGGCGTTCATGGTGCTGTCGGCCGTGGTCACGCCCGACGCCTCGCCCGTCACCATGCTGCTGATGTTCGCCGTGCTGATCCTCCTGTACGAGATCGCGCTCGCGGTGGCGCGCTTCGTGATCGTGGCGCGCGACGGCAAGGAGGCGCTCAAGTGGACGCGCGACGACTACGACCAGCGCGAGTTCGACAAGCTCTAGACGCGTAGGGAGGCGAGCGCTTGAGGCTCATCGTCACCGAGAAGAACGACGCCGCGCAGCAGATCGCGCGGCTCCTGTCCGACGGCGGAAGGCCGAAGGCGGACAAGGTCTACAACACGCCGGTCTACCGGTTCACCTGGGACGGGGAGGACTGCGTGACCATTGGTCTGCGCGGCCACATCCTCAAGGTTGACTTCCCCGTGCGGCTGAGCTTCGACGACAAGAACGGCTGGCAGGGGGTCACCGCCGACGGCGAGCTTCTCCCCGCCGACGTGCCCGACGGCCTGGAGCGCCCGCCGTACAAGTCCAAGCGCAAGCCCTACCTCGCCGACGGCATCGACCTCAAGGGCTGGAAGATCGCCAGCCTGCCGTACCTGGTGTGGGCGCCCATCGAGAAGCTCCCCGCCGAGAAGGAGATCATCCGCGCGCTCAAGAACCTCGCCAAGAAGGCCGACAGCGTCGTCATCGGCACCGACTTCGACCGCGAGGGCGAGCTCATCGGCTCCGATGCGCTGCGGCAGGTTCGCGAGGTCGCGCCCGACGTGCCGGTCTCCCGCGCTCGCTACTCGGCGTTCACTCGCGCCGAGATCGACCACGCCTTCGGCAACCTCGTGGAGCTCGACCAGGACCTCGCCGACGCCGGCGAGTCCCGCCAGTATATCGACCTCATCTGGGGCGCCGTACTCACGCGCTACCTCACGGCGGCGCGCTGGAGCGGCCTGGGCACCGTGCGCTCGGCCGGCCGCGTGCAGACCCCGACGCTGGCGCTCGTCGTCGAGCGCGAGCGCGAGCGCATGGCCTTCAAGCCGGAGGACTACTGGGTCATCCAGGGGCAGGCCGAGAAGCCTGGCGACGCCGCCGGCCCGTTCCGTGTGACGCACGCCACCGCGCGCTTCTGGGACCAGCAGGCGGCGCGGACCGCGTTCGGCCATGTGGACGGCGCCTCCGAGGGCCGCGTGACGGCTGTGGAGCGCAAGCGCCGCACCCAGCGCCCGCCCGCGCCGTTCAACACCACGTCGCTGCAGGCCGCGGCCGCCGCCGAGGGTCTCTCGCCGGCGCGCACGATGCGCCTGGCCGAGAGCCTCTACATGGACGGTCTCATCTCCTACCCGCGCGTGGACAACACCGTCTACCCCAAGTCGCTCGACCTGCGCGACTGCGTGCGCACGCTCTCGACGGTGCCCGCCTACGGCAAGGTGTGCCACGACCTTCTCGCCGCCGAGAAGCTCACGGCCACGCGCGGCAAGCAGGAGACCACCGACCACCCGCCGATCTACCCCACGGCCGCCGCCAGCCCCGACAAGCTGGAGCCCGCGGCGTGGAAGCTCTACAACCTCATCGCGCGGCGCTTCCTGGCCACGCTCATGGGGCCCGCCACGATCGAGGGCACCAAGGTCACGATCGACGTGGCCGGCGAGCCGTTCACGGTCTCCGGCAGCGTGCTCGTCGACGCCGGCTTCCGCGAGGCGTACCCCTACGGCCTCAAGAAGGACGACCAGCTCCCCGCGCTCGCCGAGGGCGACGTGGTGAGCGTCTCCGACATGGAGCTTCTTGCCAAGCAGACCGAGCCGCCGGCGCGCTACAGCCAGGGCAGGCTCATCCAGGAGATGGAGAAGCGCGGGCTGGGCACCAAGTCCACGCGCGCGAGCATCATCGACACGCTCTACCAGCGCCGCTACTTCAAGAACGACCCGATCGAGCCCAGCCAGCTGGGCATGGCCATCATCGACGCGCTGCACACCTACGCGCCGCGCATCACCTCGGCCGACATGACCGCCGAGCTCGAGGAGGACATGACGCACGTGGCCGAGGGCGCCAGCACCCAGGACCAGGTGGTCAACCACTCCCGCGCGCTGCTCGCCGGTCTGATGGACGCGCTCGTGGAGCACACCGACGACCTCTCGGAGGCCATCGCGGACGCCGTGACGGCCGACGCCAAGGTGGGCGTCTGCCCCAAGTGCGGCAAGGACCTCGTGGTCAAGAGCTCCGCCAAGACGCGCGGCAGCTTCGTGGGGTGCATGGGCTGGCCGGACTGCGACGTCACCTACCCGCTGCCGCAGGGCAAGATCTCGGCGCTCGAGGGCGAGGCCGCGGTGTGCCCGGAGTGCGGCGCCCCGCGCGTGAAGGTGCAGCCGTTCCGCAGCCGCGCGTACGAGACGTGCGTGAACCCGGCGTGCCCCACCAACCGCGAGCCCGACGTGGACGTGGGCGCGTGCCCCGCGTGCGCCGAGGCCGGGCGCGAGGGGCGGCTGGTGGCGCACAAGTCCGAGAAGAGCGGCAAGCGCTTCATCCGCTGCACCAACTACGACGAGTGCGGGACCTCCTACCCGCTGCCGGCGCGCGGGAAGCTCGAGGCCACCGGGGAGACCTGTCCGGACTGCGGCGCGCCGATGGTCGTGGTGACCACCGCGCGCGGGCCGTGGAAGCTCTGCCCCAACATGGAGTGCCCGGGTCGCGAGAAGCGCGAGGCCGCGAGGGCCGCGCGCGGACGCGGCGGCAGGCGGGCCGCGGGCCGGAAGAGGTCCTAGCGGCGCGTTCTTCTCGCCACGCGGGGCGGGTGCTCAAGAATGCGCGGAAGTCGGTGGATTTTGCCCCGACTTGTTGAGAGATGGGCGGAAGTCTGTTGCTGCGGCCACAGACTTCCGCCGTTTTGTGAGCAGGCGAGAAGAACCCGCCGACGTCTCGCCTGCTTCGGTCGCGGCTACGCGCGGCTGCGCGCGGGTAGAATAGGTGACGCAACGTCAGCAAGGGGAGAGGAGCCCACATGAAGGTTCTGCTGGTCAACGGAAGTCCGCACGAGCACGGCTGCACCAGGCGGGCGCTCGACGAGGTCGCGCGCACGCTCGGCGAGGGCGGCGTCGAGACAGAGGTCGTCTGGATCGGCGCGCGTCCGGTGGGCGGCTGCACGGCGTGCGGGGCCTGCGCCAAGTTGGGGCGCTGCGCGTTCGGCGAGAAGGACGGCGTCAACGCGTTTCTCGAGAAGGCCGCGGACGTCGACGGCTTCGTCTTCGGCGCGCCGGTGCACTACGGCCGCGCGGGTGCCTCGCTCCTGGGCTTCATGGACCGCGCGTTCTACGCCAACGGGAGCGCCGGGAGGCCCGACGTCTTCGCGCACAAGCCGGCCGCGGCGGTGACGTCGGCGCGGCGCGCGGGCACCACCTCGGCGCTCACCGACATCGAGAAGTACTTCACGATCTCGCAGATGCCCATCGTGAGCAGCCGCTACTGGAACATGGTGCACGGCCGCGAGGCCGCCGACGTCGAGCAGGACGAGGAGGGCCTGTGGACCATGCGCCAGCTCGGGCGCAACATGGCGTGGCTGCTGCGCTGCATCGAGGCCGGGCGCGCCGCGGGCGTGGGTCTGCCCGAGCAGGAGGACGGCACCTGGACCAACTTCGTGCGGTAGGCGCGGCGCGGCCCCGGATCGTTGGATACGGGGCCGCGAGTCTCATGTGCCTGACACTCAAATTCCTCTTGGCGTGTCAAACAACCCGCAAAAAATGATTTCATAATCATATATTCGCAGGAAAGAAATTCGAGTTTGTCAGATTTTGCGGGTTAATCGGGCGGCGAGAGGAACGCGGCGAGAGGAACGCGGCGAGAGGACACGCGGAGAGAGGGGCGTCGCGCGGCGAGAGGGACGCGCGGTGAGAAACGACACGCACACGACGCGCGCGTCCGTGCCCCGCGGCCCGGCTGCGGTACCATAAGGGAACGGTCAGGCGGCACGGGGAGGGACATGCGCGGCATCTTCATCACGCTCGAGGGGGCCGACGGCTGCGGCAAGAGCACGCAGGCCGGCCCGCTGGCCGACGCGCTCGCCGCGGGCGGCCGCGAGGTCGTGCGCCTGCGCGAGCCCGGCGGCACGCCGATCTCCGAGAAGGTCCGCGCGCTCCTGCTCGACCCCGCCAACGCCGGCATGGCCGCCGAGTGCGAGCTGATGCTCTACGAGGCCAGCCGCGCCCAGCTCGTGCGCGAGGTCATCGAGCCGGCGCTGGCGCGCGGCGCCGCGGTGCTGTGCGACCGCTTCTACGACTCCACCTACGCCTACCAGGCCGGCGGCCGCGGCCTCCCCGACGAGCTCGTCCGCCGCGCCAACGCGCTCGGCTCCTGCGGGCTGGCGCCCGACCGCACGCTCGTGCTCGACCTCGACCCCGAGCTCGCCTACGCGCGCGCCACCGCCGGTGGCGCCGACCGCATGGAGGCCGAGGGCCTGGCCTTCCAGCGGCGCGTGCGCGACGCCTACCTGCGCCTGGCCGCCGAGGAGCCCGACCGCGTGCGCGTGGTCGACGCGTCCGGCGAGAGGGACGAGGTCGCGGTCCGCCTGCGCGCGGCCGTCGCCGACCTGGGGGCGACGCGATGAGCGCGTCCGCGCCAGCATCCGCGCCCGTCCCGCGCGCCCTCGTTGCTCTCGCCGACCAGCCGCGCGTGCGCGACTTTCTCGCCAACGCGCTCGCCGAGGGACGGCTCAGCCACGCCTACCTCTTCGAGGGGGCGCCGGGCTCGGGCAAGCACGAGGCCGCGCAGGCCCTCGCGCAGTGCGTGGTCTGCCCGTCCGGCGGCGACGCCACCTGCGACGAGTGCCGTCGCGTGGCGCACCGCACCCACCCCGACGTCCACTGGCTCGCGCCCGCCAGCGCCACCGGCTACCTCGTGGACCAGGTGCGCGAGCTCATCGCCGACGCGGCGCTCGCGCCCATGCGCGCGCCGTCCAAGGTCTACGTGCTCGAGCGCGCCGAGCTCTTGCGCGGCGCTCCCGCCAACGCCCTGCTCAAGACCCTCGAGGAGCCGCCCGAGGGCGTGCTGTTCATCCTGTGCGCCCGCACCACGGCCTCGATGCTGCCCACCATCGTCTCGCGCTGCCAGCGCGTGCCGTTCCGCGTGACGTCGGCGAGCGCCGGCGTTGACGCGGTGCGCCGGGCCTGCGTGGCCACCGAGGCCGAGGCCCGCGTGGCGCTCGCCGTGGCGGGCACGCCGGGACGCGCGGTTGAGTACCTGTCCAGCCCCGCGCGGCGCCAGGTACGGCGCCTGGTGGTGGACGCGCTCGACGCGCTCGGGCGCGACGATTCCTGGGACGTCCTTCTCGCCGCGCGCCAGATCGTGGACGCCGTGGCCGTGCCGCTCGCCGACGTGCGCCAGGCCCAGGAGGACGCGCTCAAAGAGACCCAGGACTTCCTCACCTCGGCCGCGCTCAAGCAGGTGGCCGACGCCAACAAGCGCGAGCTCACCGCCCGGGAGCGTTCGGGTATGATGGAGGCTCTGGCCGCCGCCGAGTCCGTCCTGCGCGACGTGCTCACGCGCGTGGAGGGCGCCGGCGCGCCGCTCGTCAACGAGGACGCGACCGCGGTGGTCGACCGCCTGGCCGCTCGCTGCGACGCCCGCGCGCCCCTCGCGGCCCTGGCCGCCGTCTCGCGCGCCGCCGACGACCTCGCCCACAACGTTTCGCCCCAGCTGACCCTCGAGGTCATGCTGCTCAGCGTCAAGGAGGCGCTCGCATGCCCACCATCATCCCGGTGAAGTTCACCTACGCGGCCCGCGACCTGTGGTTCGACCAGGCCGAGACCGGCGCCCAGGAGGGCGACCACGTCATCTGCGCCACCGAGCGCGGCCACGAGATAGGCCTCGCCACGGCCGACGCCCGCGAGGTCAGCGCCGACGAGCTCTCTGGCCTCATCGGCCACGCGCAGCTGCGCGAGGTGCTGCGCATCGCCGACGACGCCGACCTCGACCGCGCCGAGGAGCTCGCCGAGCGCGGCGAGCGCGCGCTGCCCGTGTTCCGCCGGCTCGTCTCCGAGTCCGGCCTGGACATGAAGCCGGTGGGCGTGGAGTACCTCTTCGACGCCGAGAAGGCCGTCTGCTACTTCGCCGCCGAGGAGCGCGTGGACTTCCGCCAGCTCGTGCGCGACCTCTCGCGCGAGCTGCACGTGCGCATCGACATGCGCCAGATCGGCGTGCGCGAGGAGGCCGCCATCGTGGGCGGCTACGGCCACTGCGGCCAGGAGCTGTGCTGCCGGCGCTTCGCCACCGGCTTCGACCCGGTCTCGATCCGCATGGCCAAGGAGCAGGACCTGCCCCTCAACTCCACCAAGATCTCCGGCGCGTGCGGGCGGCTCATGTGCTGCCTGCGCTACGAGTTCGAGGCCTACCGCGACTTCAAGAGCCGCGCGCCCAAGCGCAACGCGGTGATCGACACGCCGCTCGGCAAGGGCAAGATCGTGGAGTACGACACGCCCAAGGAGCAGATCTGCCTGCGGCTCGAGAACGGCAAGCAGATTCGCGTGGCGCTCGCCGACATGACGGCCTCCGAGGCCGCGCACAAGAAGAGCGAGGAGCTCGGCTGCCCGTGCCGCCCCGACACCGTGACGCGCGAGGTGCTCGACCGCCTGGAGTCCCCGGACGTGCAGATGGCCCTCGCCGAGCTGGACCGCAAGAACGGCGTGCTGCCGGCCGAGATGCCGGATGCCTCGGACATCTTCGTGGAGCCCAAGCGCCGGCGTCGCCGCTCCTCGGGCGGCGAGAAGGGCGAGCGGGCCGCGGGCGGGTCTACCGCGTCCGCTGACGCGTCGTCGCGCCGGCGTCGCAAGCGCCGTCCCGGCGACGGCGGCGGTGCCGCGGCGGGCGCGCCGCAGCAGGCCGAGGGTCAGCCGCAGGCGCACCGCCGGCGCCACCACCAGGCGGGCGAGGGTTCCGGCGAGGGAGGCGCCGCACAGCAGCAGGGCGCGCGCCGCACGCGCCGTCCCGGCGACCGCGGCGGCCAGGGCGCGCAGGGCGAGAAGGGCGTGCAGCCGCGGGGCATGCAGCCGTCGCGCCGTCGTCGCTCCGGCACCCAGCAGCAGGGCCAGGGCGGCGCGCAGGCCCCGGCCCCGCAGAGCCGCGCCGGCGGCGACGGCCAGCAGCCGGGCGGCGAGGGCGCGCCCAAGCGGCGGCGCCGTCATCGTGGCGGCCGCGGCCGCGGCGGCCAGGGCGGCAGCGGCTCCGGCAGCGGTGCGCCCGCCGGCGGCTCCGAGTAGCGGCATCAGAGACGAGGGGCATCCAATGAGTGCGAAGAGCGCGGACGTGAGACGAAGGGCCTCCATCATCGTGATCGCGGTGTCCTGCGCGGTCATTCTCGGCTCCGGAGTCACGGCCGCCGTGCTGCTCGGCAGCAGGCAGGCGGCGGAGCCCGCGAGTGCGTCCCAGGACGACGCGCCGGCTGGCTCCGAAGCTGCCCCGGACGCGGACGCGACCGACGACGCCGCCACCGCCGACGACGGGACGGATGCCGACGACGACGCCTCCGCCAAGACGTCCGAGCCCGCCGCGCCGCAGGTCACCACCTACACGCTGCCGGCGCTCACGGGACCCACGTCCGGCTCGGACGGAATGGTCGAGCCCGGGGCGGAGGTCGGCCACGTGCCGGCGCTCGCCGTCGACCTCCCCGAGGGCTGGACGGTCCAGAACGAGAGCGTCAACACCGGCAGCCCCAGCGCCTCGCCCTACGCCTCGGTCGACTTCGTGGACGCCGAGACGGGCGCCGCGCTGACGCTCTCGTCCAGGGTGGGCGCCAACGGCGGCGCGACATCGGGCGAGGAGAGCGTGGAGGTCCTGGGGCAGACCGGCATCGACGGCGTTGAGGTCGTCCGCGTCAGCGGCGGCGGGTCGGGCTGGAGCTACCAGCGCCTGTGCCTCAGAGATGCCAGCAACCCCATGGGCGAGTACGTGTACCTTGACGGCGGGTCCATCCAGCTGCAGCTCTCCAACCCGAGCGTGCCGCCCGACCCCTCGAGCGAGCTCTACCAGCAGATGGTTGCCATCATGTGCAGCCTTCGGGTGGCCGAGTAGCCGCGCGAGCCCATCCGAGAGGAGCCCCATGTTCGGACTGAAGACCGAGTGGCACTTCGACTCCGCGCACTTCCTGGCCGACTACCACGGCAAGTGCGAGAACCTCCACGGCCACCGCTGGCGCGTGGTGGCCTACCTCCGCACGGACGCGCTGGGCGCGGCCGGCACCGAGCGCGACATGGTGATGGACTTCGGCGCCTTCAAGCGCGCGGTCCGTGAGGAGTGCGACGCGCTCGACCACACCTTCCTTGTGGAGGAGGGCACGCTCGCGCCCGCCACCGTGGCGGCGCTCGAGGGCGAGGGCTTCTCGCTCACCGTGCTGCCGTTCCGCACCACGGCCGAGAACCTCGCGCGCCACCTCTGCGGGCGCCTCCGCGACCGCGGCCTGCCCTGCGCGCAGGTGGACGTCTACGAGACGCCGCTCAACTGCGCGACCTACGTGGCCGAGTAGGGCCGCGGGCTCGTTGGCGCGCCCCGTTGGCCCGCGCCTCCCGACGACTATGTACACCGTTGCCGACTATGTACACCCCGTGCGCGGGCACCCGCTACAGCGCCGCAGGTGGGAGAGGGTGCCGAGAAGGGCTCTCCGCAGTCGTGGTGTACATAGTCGGAGCCGGTGTACATAGTCGTCGCGCCGGAGCCCTCTAGAGTGGTCCTCCACCCGGCCAAGAGCCTCGTTCACGCCCGCCGCCGAACCCCGCGGCCCCTCTTGCCGCCCGCCGCCGCGTACCACCGTCCGCGATGTTGTAGTTCCTGTGGAGAAATGTGTCCGGGGTCCTCGCTATACTGGCTCAAGGGGGAGTTCTGCACGCACGAGGGAGCGGGGGTGTCGCATGGGCCAGTCGCTGCACGGGGTCAACCTGACGGGTTGGCTGACGCTGGAGTCGTGGGTGACGCCGGAGCTCTTTGCCGAGGCGGGCGCGCTCGACGAGGAGGCGCTCGCCACGTCGCTCGGGAGGCGCCGCTACGTGGACTACGTGCGGCACCACCGGGCGGAGTTCATCACGCGCGACGACTTCGCCCGCATCGCGGCGCGCGGCTTCAACGCCGTCCGCCTGCCGGTGCCGTGGTACGTCTACGGCGAGGACGGCCCCGAGCCCGGTCCCTACGTGGGCTGCATCGAGTGCGTCGACCAGGCGCTGGACTGGGCCGAGGAGATCGGCCTCAAGGTGATATTCGCGCTGGCGCTCAACCTCGGCGGGCCGCACTCCGGCAACGGACAGGCGCCCGACCTGGCCGACTGCCACGTCCCGCGCGACCACATGCTCGACGTGGTCTTCGCCCTCTGCCGCCGCTACGCCTCGCGCGTGGGGTTCTTCGGCCTGGAGCTGGCCGACGACGTGCGCGTCCAGGTCCGCCGCGGCCTCGCGCTCACCGACGGCGTGGCCCAGCACCGCCTGCGCAACTACTACCGCGAGGCCTACGAGCTGGTGCGCAGCGCCGCCGGGGACGACGTGGTGGTCATCATGCCGGACGGCGGGGTCGACGGCGGCTGGCGCCGCTTCATGGCGCAGCGCCACTACCGCAACGTCTGGCTCGACCGGCACCTGGACCGCGTGGCGCCCGGCCGCCTGGACGTCTCGGGGCCGTCCGGCGTGCGCCGCCTGGTGGCGGAGCACGAGCGGGACATCCGCGCGGCAGAGCGTGCCGGCATGCCGGTGATGGTGGGCAAGTGGTCCTCCTCGCTGCCGATCTCGGACGCGCAGATGACGCCGGAGGGGCGCATCGCGCTCGAGCGCGTCTACACCTCCGAGCAGATCCGCACCTACGAGCGGTGCCCGGCGTGGTTCTTCAACACCTGGAAGACCTCCGGCATGCTCGCCGGCTGGGACGCGCGCGTGGCGCTGGCCACCTTCGAGCGCGGGATGATCGTCTGATGGGGGAGGCCTCGGTCGCCGCGGCGCCGGACGCGGCGGGCCTGCTCTCCGTGGTGGGCACGCCGATCGGCAACCTCGAGGACGTCTCGCCGCGCGTGCGGCGCGTGCTGTCCGAGGCTGACGTGGTGCTCTGCGAGGACACGCGCGTCACGGGCCGGCTGATGAGCGCCCTCGGCCTGCGCGCGCGCCTCGAGCGCTGCGACGAGAACGTCATGGCCGAGAAGGTCCCGGCGGTGCTGGCGCGCCTGGCGGCCGGCGCGCGCGTGGCGTACGTGTCCGACGCCGGGATGCCCGGCTTGTCGGACCCGGGCCAGCGGCTCGTGGACGCCGCGCTCGACGCCGGCGCGCGCGTGGAGGTGGTGCCGGGGCCGAGCGCCGTGACCTGCGCGCTCGTGGCGTCGGGACTCGCGAGCGAGCACTTCTTCTTCGAGGGATTCCTGCCCCGGAAGCGCGGCGCCCAGCGCGCGCGGCTCGAGGAGCTGGCGGCGGTGCCCGGCACGCTCGTGGCCTACGAGAGCCCGCGGCGCGTGGCCGAGACGCTCGCCAACGTGGCCGCGGTCATGCCGGGCCGGCGCGCTGCGCTCGTGCGCGAGCTTACCAAGGTACACGAGGAGGTCGTGCGCGGCGAGGTCGCCGAGCTCGCGGCCGAGGTCGCGGCACGCGGCGAGGTGCGCGGCGAGTGCGTGATCGTGGTCGCCGCACCGGACGCCGCCGAGCTCGAGCGGCGCCGCGTCGCCGCCGCGGGACCGTCC
>NZ_CBIFYV010000058.1:0-15163 GCF_966187215.1 Thermophilibacter sp. | reverse complement strand
GCGGGGGGTGGGGGAGGCGAGAACCCCGAAACCAGAGGAGGATTGTGCGGGTTGGGGCCCCCTCTTGCCTGTCCGCGTCGTGACGGGTCGCTTTGCCTCTAGGCGCGCTCGGCGATCTCCTTCACCAGGCGCTCGGTCTTCTCCCAGCCGATGCACGCGTCGGTGATCGACTGGCCGTAGGTGCCGCCGCCCACCGGCTGGTTGCCGTCGACGAGGTAGGACTCCACCATGAAGCCGCGCACGAGGCGACGGATGGTGTCGGAGCGGCTCATGGAGTCGAGGACCTCGTGGCAGATGCGGATCTGCTGGAACGGGCGCTTGCCGGAGTTGTCGTGGTTGCAGTCGATGATCGCGGCCGGGTTCTGGAAGCTCGCGGACGTGTACTTCTCGGCCAGGCGCTCGAGGTACTCGTAGTGGTAGTTGGGGTAGTTGATGCCGTCGAGGCCCACGTAGCCGCGCAGCACCGCGTGCGCGAGCGGGTTGCCCGTGGTGGCCACCTCCCAGTTGCGGAAGATGAAGGTCTGGGGCTGCTGGGCGGCGTAGATGGAGTTGAGCATCACGTCGGTGGAGCCGCCCGTGGGGTTCTTCATGCCCACCGGCATGGGCACGCCGGAGGCCACGAGACGGTGCTCCTGGTTCTCGACGGAGCGCGCGCCCACGGCGATGTAGGCGAGCACGTCGATGAGGTACTGGTAGTTGGTGGGATAGAGCATCTCGTCGGCGGTGAAGAGGCCCGTCTCCTCCACCACGCGCAGGTGCATGCGACGAATGGCCTTGACGCCCTCGAGCAGGTCGTCGGCGGCCTCGGGGTCGGGGTTGTGGAGCAGGCCCTTGTAGCCGGTGCCCTTGGTGCGCGGCTTGTTGGTGTAGACGCGCGGGATCACGATGAGCTTGTCGCGGACGGTCTCGGCGAGCTTGGCGAGACGGCAGGCGTAGTCGAGCACCGAGTCCTCGCGGTCGGCCGAGCACGGGCCGATGATGAGCAGCAGGCGGTCGTCCTGGCCGCGCAGCACGGCCGAGACGTCGGCGTCAAAGGCGACCTTACGCTCCCTGAGCTCGGCCGGGAGCGGCATCTCGGAGCGGATGTCGCGGGGGATGGGCAGCAGGCGCTTGAACTTCATGGACATGCGGGTTCCCTCCTACGTTCTGACCCTCGCATTATAGCGGGCGCGGGGCAGGCGGAGCGGCACGATGGCCTGATGCGTGACGGCCGCGCCCCATGACAGGTGGGCGAAGGACGCAGGAGCGCCCTCGCCCGCGCGTTATCTCGGGCCTGCCCCCAAATCGCGTACGATACCCGCGCTTCTTACACTAAATCACAGACCTGCTGTGCAGTTTGTCGGTTTCTTACACAGCCTCTTTTGGAAAATGCAGCTGTTCGGTTTATCTTCTGATGCATTTTCACGTGACGGGCAAGAGAAATCGCAGGTCGCGTTTTATCATCAACTTCTGAATTTAAATTTACCCGTGTAAGAATAGGACATATTGCACCGGAAACACCCTTTCTGTGTAAGAAGCGGGCGGATTGCGCAGCTCGGCAGCCATCGGGCGGCGGCGCTACTATGGTGCGGTCCAGACGGCGCGCGCCGGCCGGCTCTTGCGGCCCGCCGCGCCCCACACGACGAGGAGGCACCATGCCCTGCACCACCATCCTGATCGGCAAGAAGGCCAGCTACGACGGCTCGACCATCATCGCGCGCAACGAGGACGCGCCCGGCGGCAAGTTCGAGCCCAAGCGCTTCGTAGCGCGCGAGGCGCCCGCGGCCGGCAGCGTCTACAGAAGCGTCATCTCGCACCTCCAGATCGAGCTGCCCGAGGGCGGCACGCGCTACACCGCCATGCCCAACGCGGACCTGCGCGAGGGCCTCTGGGAGGCCGCCGGCTTCAACGAGCGCAACGTGGGCATGACCGCCACCGAGACCATCACCTCCAACGAGCGCGTGCTCGCCGCGGACCCGCTCCTGGAGTACCGCGCCGCGCGCGGCACCGAGGGCGAGGACGGCTACGAGCCCGAGCGCCTGGGCGGCATCGGCGAGGAGGACATGGTCACGCTCGTCCTCCCCTACGCCACGAGCGCCCGCGACGGCGCGCTGCGCCTGGGCGCGCTGCTCGAGCGCTACGGCACCTACGAGATGAACGGCATCGCGTTCTCCGACGCCGACGAGATCTGGTGGCTCGAGACCGTGGGCGGCCACCACTGGATCGCGCGCCGCGTGCCCGACGACTGCTACGTCACGATGCCCAACCAGCTCGGCATCGACGACTTCGACCTCAACGACGCCTTCGGCGAGCAGCAGGAGCACCTCTGCTCGCCCGACCTGCGCGAGTGGATGGAGGCCAACCACCTGGACCTCACCGTCGGCGTGAAGGGCGGCCACTTCAACCCGCGCGACGCCTTCGGCAGCCACTCCGACGCCGACCACGTCTACAACACGCCGCGCGCCTGGGACATGCAGCGCTTCCTCAGCCCGCACGCCGGCCCCTGGGAGACCGCCGCGCCGGGCGCCGACTTCGGCCCCGAGAGCAACTGCATCCCGTGGTGCCGCGAGCCCGAGCGCAAGCTCACCGTGGAGGACGTGAAGTACGTGCTCTCGCTGCACTACCAGGGCACCCCGTACGACCCCTACGGCACCGCCGGCGACGCCGCCTCGCGCGGGCGCTACCGCCCCATCGGCATCAACCGCAACTGCCAGCTCGCCGTGCTGCAGCTGCGCCCCTACGTCGACGACGCGCACGCCGCGCTGCAGTGGGTCTCGCTGGGCAGCAACGCGTTCAACGCGCTCGTACCCTTCTACGCGCGCGTGACCGAGACGCCCGCCTACCTGGCCGACACCACCACGCACGTGACCACCGACAGCTTCTACTGGGCCAACCGCCTCGTCGGCGCGCTCGCCGACGCCGCCTACGGCGCGAGCCTGCCGCACGTGGAGCGCTACCAGGAGAAGCTCACGAGCCGCAGTATGTCCCTCGTGCTGGCGTGCGATGCCGAGGGCGGCGACCCCGCGACGTGCAACCAGGCCATCGCCGACGAGTGCCGCGCCCAGACCGACGATCTGCTCGACAAGGTCCTCTACGAGGCCAGCATGCACATGCGCAACGGCTTCGCCCGCAGCGACAACTAGCGCGCGACCGCCAACGCGGCGAGAAGGGCGGGGCGTCGGCCACGCGGCCGGCGCCCCGTCCCCATGACGCGCCTAGTGGATCTTGCGCGTGGAGAAGTTCTCGCGGTGGGCGCCGCAGCCGGAGACCACGATCCTGCCCGTGGGCCGGTCGTAGGCGAAGTAGACCCGGATGAAGCCCGGGTCGCTCTCCTTGGAGCCCGCCTTCAGGTGCGCCTCGCAGTTGAGCTCGCGACCCTGGTAGACGTCGCGGTAGCCGGCCATGAGACGATTGTCCCTGCGCGTCATCATGCCGGCGCTGGTAGCCAGCTCGAAGTGGGAGCGCCGGTCAAACTCCTGCTTGACGTTGACGTGCCCGTCGCTCGCGTAGAGGTCGCGCGCGACGGTGCAGAGGTCGAGCAGCGCGTTCCAGAGCACGCGGGCGTCGGAGGCGCAGTCGTCGAGCGAGCGCAGGCCGCGCTCCGTGAAGTCGAGGGCGTCGGGATAGGCGACGCGGAAGACGTCCGCGATCTGGCGTGGCGACATCGGCCAGCTCCCCAGCTCGAGGCCGTCCGGCGCGGCCGCGCCGCGCGCGGCGAGCGCCTGCTCGAGCGCGGCGCACTTGAGCGAGAGCGCGTGCGCGTCCTCCTTGGCCTCGCTGAGCTCGGCGCGTGCCTCCTGCAGGTCGCGCGCCTGGGCCAGGGCATCCTCGAGCAGCTCGTCCTCGGCGGCGCGGACCTTCTCGTCCGCGCGGCGGGCCGCGGCGCGCTCGATCCTCCCGCGGCGCGCAAGCTCGCGGATCGTGCCGACGCGGGTCATGCTCTCGTAGAAGTCCACGTCCTGCGCGAGCGCCCGGCGCACGAGGGCTATGAAGCGCTCCTCCCCCATCGGCTCGATCTCCCAGCGGCCGAAGAAGCGGTGCCGGCGCGCGTCGCCCTCCTCAAGGGGGCGCGGCGCCTCGGCGTAGACGCGCACCTGGCCCTTCTCGCACCTCAGCTCCCTGCCCACGCCGGCGCGCATCTCGTCGCAGAAGCCGCGGTCAACGGAGTAGAAGACCACGGCGCTCGGGCCGAGCGCGAGGGCGAGCCTGCGGGGGTCCACGGCCACGTTTGCCCCGCCGGCGGCGGGGAACCACGGGCTCACGTACACCACCGGCACCGTGCGCCCCGGGTCCGAGACGAACTCCCAGAAGCCGGCGAAGTCCCCGGCGCGCAGGCCCGTGGGGTAGACGTCGGCCGGACGGCCCGAGACGGTGCAGCTGAGCTCGTGGTTGTGCAGCAGCGCCTGGATGACGCCGGGGATGGTGGGCACGGGCTCGTCCTGGAGCTCGCCCAGGTAGCCGGGTCGGTCGCCGTAGGAGAGGACGATCGAGACGGTGCCGCGCGACACCTCGCGCGACGAGAAGCCAATCTCGGTGCACCACTGGCGCGGGGCGCGGCGCTCCTCGCGCATGGTCTCGGTGATCTTGCAGCCCCACAGGAGCTCGCCGTCCTCGCGCACGTGGCGCGCCGACTCCAGACGCACGTCGCCGCGGCCATCGCCCAGCGCGGCCGAGCCGGACTTCAGCCGCGACCACACCGCCAGGTCCCGCTCGATGGGCACGCCGAGGAGCTCCCACTTGTGGCAGATCCAGTGGCGCACGCTCAGCACGAGCGACCACAGCGCGTCGGTCTTCTCGTCGATCGCCCGGACGTCAAACGAGGTCTCGTAGAAGAGGCTGAGGTTGAGGTCGTGCATGCAGCTCCCTTCGGGCGGGCGAGAAGGACGAGGGCCTCGATTGTCTCACGGGAGCGACACCGCGGGAGCGCTCGATGAGATCGCGCCCCCTAGAGCAGCTGGTCGAAGTCGCCCCGGTCCAGGTTGAGGCGCATGTTGCCGAGCGTCTGCTCCGTGCCGCAGGAGCCGTCGGGCCGGATTACTGTCCGCAGCCCGCCCGTCGACGAGATCACCTGCGTCACGCCGCCATCCGAGAGGTCGAAGCGCATGCTGCCCACCTGGTGCTCGAGGTGCATCGAGCCGTCCGAGCGCATCACGTTGCGAAAGCCGTCGGTCATCGCGTGCTCCCTCCTTCGATGTTGCGAGAAGCGTACACGTCCCACCGGACAAAAACCCAATCCGCGGGTAAGAGGACGAGAAGAACGGGGCCGCCGGCATCGCCAGCGACCCCGCCGCGACGTCCTTCTCGCCGTCCGGTCAGCCGGCCATCCAGCCGCCGTCAACGGGCAGGATCACGCCGTTGACGTAGCTCGCCGCGTCGCTCGCCAGGAAGAGCGCCGCCGCGGCAATCTGATCGGCGCTGCCGGGCGCCGGCGAGCAGTCCAGCACTGGCTTGATGCGCCCGTAGCCCGCCGGGTTGGGCACACCCATCGACGTGGCGATCTCCGTCGCGATGCCGCCCGGCGCGATGCAGTTGGTGCGGATGCCATCGGCCATGTACATGTAGGCGGTGTTCTTGGTGAGCGAGATGAGCGCGGCCTTGGAGGCGCAGTAGATGGCGCCGGCGCAGGAGCGCATACCGCCCACGGAGGCCACGTTGACGATCGTGCCCTTGGTGCCGGACACCTTGAAGACGTTCACGGCCTTGCGCATGGCGGCGAGCGGGCCGTAGACGTTGACGGCCATGACCTGCTCGTACTTCTCGTCCGTGGCGTCTCCGACCGGCGACATGTCGTCCATGATGCCCGCGTTGTTGACGAGGATGTCAAAGCCGCCGAAGGTCTCCTGGGCAAAGTCGATCATGCCCTCGTTGACCTCGCGCGAGGAGACGTCGCCGGGGTAGACCGCGACCTCACCAGGCGCGGCGGCCAGACTCTGCGCCAGCTGCTCCAGGCGCTCCTTGCGCCGCGCGACGGCCACCACCTTGGCGCCCTCGCGCGCGAAGAGCTCAACGATGGCGTGCCCCATGCCCGACGACGCGCCGGTGACCACCGCAACCTTGTTCTCGAGCTGCATCTTTTTGTCCTTTCTGCCGTCGCGCGCCGCATGCGCGCGCCTACGTCTGACTTTCAGCTTTGGTGGCGCCGGCGACAAGGGCGGCGCGGCGGACGGGGACACGTCATTCGACGGATGGGCGAGAAGGACGGGGGCAACCCAATCGCAGAGGACAGCTGAAACCCAACCTACAAGTCCGGTGCACATACCGCTCGAACAGCGAAAAGCGTATGCTGCGAAAACAAACAACGTATAGACTGTAATAATGAAAAGTCATAGCTTTGAAAGACGGGACTCTTGTGGAGACAGAAAGTGCGTATGAAATCGAAGACGATTCGGGTAAACTGACACATGACAGTACCCCGCACGCCTCTCTCGGAAACGATGATGCGCACCAGGCGGGGTCATTTGCTATGAAACCGCCACTTCCCATTGACGAACAAATTAACCATCTTGTCGAACAAGGCATTTTAATTGGCAACCGTGCTTTCGCCAGGTGCTGCCTTCTCGATACGAATTACTACCGTCTCCGAGGCTACTGGATGACCTTCGAGCAGAATGGCGCCATCCACAAAGGGACACGCCTCGAGGACATCTGGGCAATTCATGAGTTCGATAGGGAGCTACGCCTCTGGCTCTGGAGGCTCATCGAGCGCGTGGAGATAAAAGCTAGAACTCAGTTCGCCTACGCGCTTTCACTTGGATTTGGACCGGACGCTCTATCGCGCGCGGAGCTGTTCTCCAACAGAAAGAGCTACAAGAAGTCAATGGAAGCAGTCGAGCGCGAAATCAACCACGCAAAGAAGCAGGGCATGCCTTGCGTGCAACATAACCTCGATAAATACGGGAGGCTGCCACTCTGGGCCGCCGTTGAGGTCATGTCGATGGGAACCGTCTCGTCTCTATACGGAAACCTCCGCGACGATCTTGTCATCGAGGGGCATACCGGCACAGTTTCCGAGGAGATCGCTGCGGCATTTGGTATAGCAGCCCCCTATCTAAAAAGCTGGCTGCGTCACCTAACCATGGTGAGAAACATTTGCGCTCACCACAACCGTTTCTATAACCGATTGCTCAAGACCAGGCCTCGAATGCTGCGACGCGACAAGAAATGGTCCAGCAACCGAGAGTTCCCAACCTTCGTTACGCTCAAGAGAATCTACGAAATCTCATGGCCCGACGAGTGGAAGGAAGAGCTGAGGGCATTCAGCAACCTCATCTCCTCATACCCCAGCGTCTCCCTGCGCCCCATGGGCTTTCCGAATAATTGGCGAGAAGTCCTTGGGGTTGATAATCCAAGCACCCACGAGTCATGAACATCCCTCGACACGCAAGAAGGGCGAACGGCATGAACAAAGACGATTTGCTCGCGTTCGCGCACGAGCTCAGGGAGATATTAGAGGAGCAAGGCGTTCGTGCCCTCATGGGAAGATTCGATTGGGCTCAACGGTTCTGGGGCCTTGGTTTTGAGATGGACTGTGGGCGCTCCTTCGAGCAGCGCTACGGATTGCGCCTCGGAGACGCCCAGGAGCTCTCCCATGAGCTGAACCGCATCGATGATGTTCGGGCGCTCGGCAATGCCGTCTTCTCACAATGCCGATACATTACTCACTGGTCGTACTCACCTGAGAACGAGAGCGTAGATTGGCTCCTCCAGGCGCTTGAGCGCCTGGAGGAGCTTGTTGCGGGGCCGGTAGCATAGTACCCGTCTCGCGTCTTGCGCTGCGCCGCTTCGCGCCTTACCACTACCGCAGCCAGCCCGCGATCCTGCGGATTGCAAGCAGCCGGTCCGCGATCCACGGGTACAGCTCGTCCCAGCGTTCAGGCGAGACGTCGCAGGGCAGCTTCACGAGAAGCTCGCGGGACTTCTCGTTTGCGTCGTTCCAGACGACCTCGCCACCGTCGGCCCCCAGCAGCGCCTCGGCCTCGTCGCGTCGCGCCTGCAGCCGGTCGTACAGCGAGAAGTCCGTGACGTAGACGCTCGCCCCGACCCAGCCGTCGCGTCGCGCGTAAAACGCGGTCGCGTGGGCGTCGCGCAGCCCCAGGCCGAACGTGACGTACCAGTCCGAGTTCTCCCACCTCTCCGACTGGTCGCCGTATGCCTTCGTGAAATCGGGACGGTCAGAGCAGTAGCTGAAGAGCCCATCCCAGAACGCCGCGCGTAGGCTCTTGAGGTCCACCGCCTCAGTCTTCTCAGCGTCCATCAGGTACCGGACCCGGACGTCCGAGAGCAGGGGCCCGCCCTCGCCGAGGTGCCAGAACGCCCACCCGTTCATCGAGTGGTGCTTGCCCGTGGCGAGCTCGTTCGTGCGAATCGCGGCACGCGAGGGACTTTCGACCTCCTCGCCGCTGGACAGCCGAATCGTGTAGGAGCCGGTGACCTCGGCCGTCACGGTCTCCCCCGCGAGCGTCGCGACGAGCTTGTCGCCCGGCTTGATGCGGCCGGACGCACACACCATCCTGAACGTGACCGCCCTGCCCGGCGCCGCGCTCTTCTTTGCCGGGCGATACGACTCGATGACCTCCTTGGCCAGCTGGGGCATCGGCCACACCGCGAGCGCGCGACGCGCGAGCCCGGCCCCGCGGCGCTTGATGGCACCCTCGTCCCACGTGTCCGCGTCGTGCAGCGCGGCCGAGATCACCAGGTAGTCCTTGTCATACCCACCAATCGCCCGCGCCTTCTTCTGGGCGAACGAGGCATCGGAGAGCTCAGAGTTGTAGGCGGTCAGCGTCAGGTTGCCGAGCGTGTTGACGCACTCGTCGTACACCCGCTCGTAGTCCGCCCCAAGCATCTCTCGCCAGTCCTGCCGGTTGAGCGCGTTTCTCGGCATGATGTGCTCGATCGTGTAGCCCCCGTTGTAGAGGTCCAGCGGGTTCTTGGGATGGTGGCTGTTCTCCAGGGTCGCGAGCAGGTAGAACCCGCGGCGGAAGGCGTAGCAGTCGCGCGTTTTGAGCGCGCGCTCGAACTCGTCGTCGCCGGGCATGCGCCGCGCCGTGCCCTCCTCGCCCAGAAGGATTGCCTCGTAGGCCTCGCGGTAGTTGCCGCCCTCCTCCTGGACGGCGTTGAGCCGCGCTATGACGGACGAGAAGAACTTGTTCAGGCTGTTGGTGGCCACGTCGCACACGGATCGGCGAAAGAGGTAGCTCTCCGTGGTGCGCAGCATGGAGAGAAGGTCATCGCGCGTGAAGGGTCCCTCGCCGGCCGCATAGTCCTCGCAGAACGACATGAGCAGCGGGTTCACCACGGAGACGTCGAGCGCCGCGATGCGACCCAGGACGACCCTGATCTCGGCGTCCTCGCAGGCGCCGGCGGTTATGCACGCGTAGTAGCCGGCGAAGCGGCGCAGGTCCTTGAGCAGCTTCGCCATGTGGCCCGGCTTGTCGTAGTCGTTCTCCGCGGCGTAGCGCTTGAAGAGGCGGTACACGTCGCGCGTCACCACGGTGGTCGGCGCGCTGATGACCGTTAGCCAGTTGCGGAGGAAGTCGTCGAAGACGCGGTCGTAGCTGTCGGCGCCGAGGGTCTCCTCGATCTTGCGCCAGTAGTTGGCGTAGAGGTCCTCCTGCTCGGCCATGGGGAGACCCATGAGCACGTAGTTGCGCACGAGATCGGCCGTTGAGAGGTCCTTGCCCGTTGAGTTCATCGACTCAAAGATGAGCTGCGGGTTGTCCTGGCCCTGCGCGAGCGAGATGGTGACGACCTCAAGGCGACGGATGCCGTCCCACACCACATTGGCGCCATCGATCTTCTGGAGACTCGAGCGGAAGAAGTCGAGGTTCTCAATGATGCGGTGCGCCTCGGGGACCACGTCGACGTCGGGGTTCTCAAGGTGGTCGATGACGGAACGCAGCGTGGTCTCGTCCCCCTGCGAGAGCGTGAGACGATAGTGGTCGGGGCCCTTCTTGTACGGCGAGACGAGATAGCCGTTCCCCATGACCTCCTCGAACGAGAAGTGCGAGACCTTGTCCGGGTTGTCCCGCGCGAACTCGGCGAGGGCGACGAGAAGGAGCGTGAGGGTGGTGATGCGCTGCTGGCCGTCGATGACGAGCACCCGGCTCATACCCGAGAAGTCCGGCGTGCCGTCGAGCACCATGACTACCGAGCCAGTGAAGTGCGTGCCCTCGCCGCGGCGGCCGGTGGCAACGATGTCGTCCCAGAGCTGCTGGCACTGCTCCTCGTCCCAGGAGTAGGCGCGCTGGTAGACGGGGATGACCATGCGATTGCTCGCAGTGGTGAGCAGGTCGACGATGCGTTGCGGACCAGCGTTCATGAAGACGCCCCTCAAATTGAAGACACTACGGCATCCATTCTATGCACTCCAAGCTCACCGCCAGTATGAGACTAATTTCTACCGTCCAGCCTGCTTGGCGCCAACACACATCCTTAGGCATTGATTGACAAGAAGATGCAGGTGATAAACTTGACAAAGAAACCGCTGCCACAAATGGAGGAGCCTTCTCAAGGAGTGCTTGGCTATGAATGAGTCAGATACAAGGCTGAAGCTCATAGACCCTGCAATCATGAAGTCATGGGATCGAGATACACAGGTCTTTACCGAGTACTACTTTACCGATGGCGAAATCGTCGTGCGCGGCAACTTCGTAACCCGCACGGAAAAGAAGAAGGCCGACTATCTCCTCATGTATGCCCCCAACATTCCTATCGCCATCGTCGAGGCCAAGGACACAGAGCACACAGTCTCGGCGGGCCTCCAACAGGGCATGGGATACGCCCAGGCGCTTGACGTTCCCTTCGCCTACAGCACCAACGGCAAGGGCTTCATTGAGCACGATTTCCTCACCGGCAGGGAGCGCAGCCTCACCATGGACGAGTTCCCTACGCCCGAAGAACTCTGGATGCGCTACTCGAAAGCAAAAGGACTGGAACAGGAGCATGCCCAAGAAATCGTTACCGCCCCCTACTACCAGGAGCGCGGCGGGAACGCCCCACGGTACTACCAGCGCAACGCCGTGAACAGGACTCTTGAGGCGATTGCGCGGGGGCAGGACCGCATCCTTCTTGTCATGGCGACAGGCACGGGAAAGACCTTCACTGCCTTCCAGATCGTCCATCGTCTGCGCCAAACAACCGAAGTCGCCAAGGTTCTTTACCTCGCCGACCGCAACATTCTCGTCGACCAGACCATCGACGGTGACTTCAAGCCGCTTAAGAAAGTCACCACAAAGGTCGAAAACAGAAAGCTTGACCCCGCATATGAAATCTATTTCTCGCTCTACCAGCAGCTCGTTGGCGAAAAGGGCGAGGAGATTTTCCGCGAGTTCGATCGTGAGTTCTTCGATCTCATCATCGTCGACGAGTGCCACCGAGGCAGCGCCGCCGCCGACTCCGCGTGGCGCAAAATTCTCGAGTATTTCAGCTGCGCCATCCAAATCGGCATGACCGCAACGCCCAAGGAGACCAGGGGCGTTTCAAACATCACCTACTTCGGAGAACCCGTCTATACCTATTCGCTCAAGCAGGGAATTGAGGATGGATTCCTCGCCCCTTACAAGGTCATCCGGCCCAAGATGAACGTAGACGTCTATGGATACCGCCCAGAGGCCGGAAAGATTGATGACCGGGGCGAGGAACTTCCCGACCGGGTGTATGAGAAACAGGACTTCGACAGCGAGATCGTCATCAAAGAGAGGAACGAACAGGTCGCGAAAAAGATCACGCAATTCCTCAAAGAGACCGACCGCTACGCGAAAACTATCGTGTTCTGCGTAGATATCGAGCACGCAGAGAATATGCGCAAGGCACTTGTCAACGAGAACGCTGACATCGTAAAGGACCACCCAACCTATGTGATGAAAATCACGGGGGATGACAAGGAGGGCAAGGCACAGCTCGACAACTTCATCGACCCCGACGAACGGTTCCCGACCATCGTCACCACCTCCAAGCTCCTCACCACAGGTGTTAACTGCAAGACGTGCAAGGTCGTCGTACTCGACAACAAATTCGGCGAACACGGCATGACCGAGTTCAAGCAAATCGTCGGACGCGGTACGCGCATCTGCGAGGAATATGGCAAGCGCTACTTCACTATCCTCGACTTCCGCGATGCATCGCGCCTCTTCGCCGACCCTGACTTCGATGGAGAACCTGTCGTAATCTTCGAGCCGTTGCCCAACGGACCCATGGTGCCTGATGAGAACGAGCCCGACTCCCCTCCCGACGTGACGCCACTTCCCGATTGGCCAGATCCGGACAATGATGGCGATGACGACGGAAAGGGGCGCATCAAATATCACGTCCATGGCGTGGACGTTCACATCGTCTCCGAGCGCGTTGAGTACTACTCCTCCGACGGCCAGCTCGTTACCGAGAGCCTAAAGGATTACACGCGTAGGAATATCCTCGGCGAGTTCGACACCCTCGACCGCTTTCTCGTCGCGTGGAGCGCTGAGGACCGAAAGCAGGCCATCATCGATGAGCTCCGCACGCACGGCGTTTTCCTTGACGAACTGCGCCGCGAGTCCGGACAGGACCAGATGAGCGACTTCGACCTTATCTGTCACATCGCCTACGACCAGACGCCACTCACCAGGAGTGAACGTGCAAACAACGTCAAGAAGAAGGGCATCCTCTACGAGTACTCGGGGATGGCCCGTGAGGTCTTGGAGACGCTTCTCGACAAGTTTGCAACCTCTAACCTTGTAGATCTCGACGACACCCGTGTGCTCGACCTTGAGGAGTTCCATCGCTTCGGAAGCCCGATGAAAATCGTCAAGGCGTTCGGCGGTAAACAGGGGTACATTCAGGCAACCCGTAAACTCGAAAACGAGCTCTACGTCGCATAACGAAAGGCGGCTCGCTACATGGCCCTCGGAACCCTTGTCAAAACTCTTCAGAACATCATGCGCAAAGACGCCGGCATCAACGGTGACGCCCAGCGCATCGAACAGATGACATGGCTCTTTTTCCTTAAGATTTACGATGCCAAAGAAGAGGAGTGGGAGTTCCACGACGACTCTTACGAGTCAATCATCCCTGAAAGGCTGCGGTGGCACAGCTGGGCGGTAGACCATAAGGACGGTAAGGCGCTCACCGGTGACGCACTACTTGACTTCGTGAATAATGACCTGTTCAAGACGCTTCCCAATCTTGAGCTCTCTCCCAACGCGCCTCTGCGACAAGTCGTAGTGAAAGCCGCTTTCACTGATGCCAACAACTATATGAAAGACGGCATTCTCTTGCGTCAGGTGGTAAACGAGATAGACAACGCCGTAGACTTTACAGAGTACAAAGAGCGCCACGCCTTCGGTGAAATCTACGAGACAATCCTCAAAGATCTCCAGTCAGCGGGCAATGCAGGCGAGTTCTACACCCCGCGTGCTGTTACGGACTTCATGGCGCAAACACTTGCTCCGAAACTTGGCGAGCGTATCGCCGACTTCGCCTGCGGCACTGGCGGCTTTCTCACGAGTGCTCTCAAGATCCTTGCGGAACAAGTGAAAACGCCGGCAGATCAGGAGCTCTACACGCATTCAATCTACGGCATCGAAAAGAAGCAGCTCCCCTATCTGCTGTGCGTCACGAACATGCTCTTGCATGACATCGATAACCCGGAAATCTTCCACAACAACTCCCTTGAGAGCGATATGCGCGAGTGGAGACATAAGAAAGATGGCCAGTTTGACATCGTTCTCATGAACCCGCCCTATGGCGGTTCTGAAAACGCCTCGATCCAGAACAATTTCCCAACAGCGCTGCGGAGCTCTGAGACGGCGGATCTGTTCCTCGGGCTTATCCTCTACCGCCTCAAAAGGGGAGGCCGGGCGGCAGTCATCATCCCCGACGGCTTCCTCTTCGGCCAAGATGCTGCCAAGGTGGAAATCAAACGCCGGCTCTTGGAGGAGATGGACCTGCACACTATCGTGCGCATGCCGCAGAGCGTCTTCGCACCCTACACGAGCATCACCACTAACATCCTCTTCTTCGACAACACAAAGCCCTCTGAGGGTGTCTGGTTCTACCGCATGGACATACCCGATGGTTACAAGCACTTCTCCAAGACCAAGCCGATCAAGCTTGAGCACTTCGACAACGTGAAGACGTGGTGGAACGACCGACGGGAAATCATCGAGAACGGCAACCCAAAGGCCAAGTTCTACACCGTCGACGAGCTAAGGAACGGAAACTTCAACCTCGACCTATGCGGATATCCTCACGAAGAGGAAGAAATCCTGCCTCCGGACGAGCTTATCCGGAACTACAAGGAGGAGCGCGCGAGGCTCGATGAGGAAATCGACAAGAAGCTTGCGCAGATCTGCGAGATATTGGGGATTGAGGCGTAGATGAAGGCGAAGGATCTCAAAAACTCAATACTCCAGATGGCGGTCGAGGGCAAACTTGTGCCGCAAGATCCTAACGATGAGCCTGCGAACGTTTTGCTTGAACGCATCCGCGAAGAGAAGCACCGTCTCATCGCCGAAGGGAAGGCGAAGTTCCCCAAAGGCGGCGAGTCAATCATCTACACTGCTTCCGATGGGTCGCCCTATGAGAAGCGCATAGACGCCAAAGGACGCGTTCTGAGCGACGAGAGCATCGCGAACGAGGTCCCGTTCGTGTTGCCCAAAGGATGGTGCTGGGCGAGGCTAAGCACTGTCGCTGATATCCAACTTGGCAAAATGCTTGACAAACAAAAGAATGTAGGCAATCCGGTTCCCTACCTTGGCAACAAGAATGTCCAATGGGGAGACTTCGATTTAACAAATGTCAACTCGATGCCAATGACAAGAGAAGAATTAAACCGTTATGCTCTTTATGATGGAGATTTGATTGTCTGCGAGGGAGGAGTGCCTGGTAGATGCGCGATTTGGGAGCATGGCTCGCCTATGTATTATCAAAAGGCACTCCACCGAATTCGCTGCTCTGATGTGCTCCTCAATCGGTACTGCGAAGTTTGGCTAAGTTTCATTATCCTGTCCCATATTAAGGACAACGAATTCACAGGGACAACGATAAAACACCTTCCCGCTCGAACTTTATCAAGCTGGATAATCCCCCTTCCGCCGCTGGCCGAGCAGCGCCGCATCGCCGAGCGTGTCTCCGAGCTCATGCCCCTCGTGGAGACCTACGGCGGGCTCGAGGACGCCCGCGAGGAGCTGGACGCGTCCCTGCCGGGCCG
>NZ_CBIFYV010000057.1:0-23308 GCF_966187215.1 Thermophilibacter sp. | reverse complement strand
TTTGAGGGAGGGTGTTGCACGGCTCCCCCCTGTTCCCCGCGGGACTAGGCTCGGTACGTGGCCACGGCGGTCTCCCCCGCCGCGGCGTCCATGCCCGTGGCGAGCGTCATGCCGTCGGCCGCGGAGGCGTCGGTCACGATCACCGCGGTGATAGTGGGGTGCCCGGCGGCGCGGATCCTCTCGGCCGAGAAGGTCATGAGCGGCTGGCCGGCGCGCACGTGCTGACCCTGCTCCACGAGGCACTCGAAGCCGTCGCCGTTCATGTCCACGGTGTCGATGCCCACGTGGATGAGCACCTCGACGCCGTCGTCGAGCGTGAGCCCGATGGCGTGGAACGAGCCGGGCATCGTGGCGGCCACGGTGGCGTCGGCCGGCGCGACCACGGTGTCGGTGCCCTCGGCGGGCTCGATGGCCACGCCGTCGCCCATGGCGCCGCTGGCGAAGACCTGGTCGGGCATGTCCGCGATGGGGTGCACGGCGCCGGTCAGCGGGGCGAGAAGCACGCGGTCGAGCTTCTCGGACGGAGCGGCGGGAGCGGCGGGCGTCGCCGGGGCGGCAGCCTCGGCCGGCGCCGCGGGCTTCTCGCCGCCGGCGGTCAGGCCGCGCTGCGCCGCGTCGAGCTTGCGGGTGCCCACCACGTAGGTCAGCGCGAACGGAATCACGACGGCGATCAGCATGCACACCGCGAAGATGCCCCAGAACTGGAACACGATCGAGAGGATGCCGGGAAGGCCGCCAACGCCGATGGAGACCGCCTGGACGCCGAAGCCGGTGCAGACCATGGCCGCGATGGCGGAGCCCACCATGCCACAGACCAGCGGGAACTTGTACTTGAGGTTCACGCCAAAGAGCGCGGGCTCGGTGACGCCGAGGTAGCACGAGATGCACGCGGGGATGTTGACCTGCTGGGCGCGCTCGTTCTTGCGCTGCAGCACGGACATGGCGAGCACGGCGGAGCCCTGCGCGATGTTGGAGAGCGCGATCATGGGCCACAGGGTGGTGTACTTGTAGAGGCTCACCATCTGCGTGTCGATGGCGTTGGTCATGTGGTGCAGGCCGGTCATCACGAGCGGCGCGTACAGCAGGCCGAAGAGCGCCGCAAAGAGCACGCGGACGTCGGAGCCCAGGCCCCACTGCACCGCGTTGGCGATGGCGTCGCCGATGGCCCAGCCAATCGGCCCGACCACGATGAACGCGATGAACACGGACGGCACGAGCGACATGAACGGGACCACGATCTGGCGCACCACCTCGGGCGTGACGCGGGTCCAGAGCTTCTCGAGGCCCACGAGCACGAAGGCGGCCATGAGCGCGGCGATGACCTGGCCCTGGTAGCCGGTGCCCTGGATCGTGAAGAACCCGAAGTCGTAGGTGTGCGCGGCGATGTCCTCGGCCGTGGCGGTGGCCGCGGAGAAGCCGTTGAGCAGCTGCGGCGAGACGAGCGTGAGGCCCAGGATGATGCCCAGGATCTGGGTGGTGCCCATCTTGCGCGTCACCGACCAGCAGATGCCCACCGGCAGCATGTGGAAGATCGCCTCGCCGATGATCCACAGGAAGTTGTACATGCCGTTCCAGAACGTCCACATGTCGGCGATGGACTGGGTCCCGTGCTCGAGGTCAAAGGCGCCGCTGGCGTCGAAGAAGTTGATCTCGCCGATGATGTTACGGAAGCCGAGGACCAGGCCGCCGCAGATGAGCGCGGGGATGATCGGGGCGAAGATCTCTCCCAGGACGCCCATGACGCGCTGCAGCGGGTTCTGGTTGGCGCCCGCCGCGGCCTTGGCGGCCTCCTTCGAGACGCCCTCGATGCCGCTGACGGCCGTGAACTCATTGTAGAAGTCGGCCACGTCGTTGCCGATGATGACCTGGAACTGGCCGGCCTGCGTGAACGTGCCCTTGGCGCTCGGCAGCTCCTCGATGGCGGCGACGTCGGCCTTGTCCGGGTCCACCAGCACGAAGCGCATGCGCGTCATGCAGTGGGTGACCGCGGAGATGTTCCCCTTCCCGCCCACGAGCTCGAGGAGGCGCTTGGCGTCCTCCGTGTACTTTGCCATGGTTCTCCCTTCCCTGACGATCGATCGTCCCCTGCGCTCAAACGGGCTTCTCGCTGGGCGAGAAACTCATTTGAATAAGTTGGCTACAGTATGGGTCTTACTTATTTGAATAAGTTGACCGTCATGGCGAGCGGTAGAAAATCACGGGTGAGCGGTCGAATGATGGCCCCGTCCCCTTGGGGTAAGCTCATTCAAATAAGGTGAGTCCCTGCGAGAGGGAGGGCACATGAGAGCGCGCTACGACGCCATCTATCGGGACATCCGCGAGAGCATCGAGCAGGGGGCGTATCCCTACCAGTCGTTCCTCCCCTCCGAGGCCGCGCTCACCGAGGCGTTCGGCTGCTCGCACAACACGCTGCGCCGCGCGCTCGGGCTGCTCCGCGACCAGGGCTACGTGCAGCCGGTCCACGGCAAGGGCGTGCGCGTGGTCTACCGGGAGCCCGAGCGCACCACGTTCACCGTGGGCGGCATCGAGTCGTTCCGCGAGGCCGACCTGCGCACGCACCTCAACGCGCGGACCGAGGTCGTGAGCCTGAGGCCGCTCGTGGCCGACGACGACCTGGCCTTCAGGACGGGCTTCGAGCCGGGCTGCGAGCTCACGGCCGTCGAGCGCGTGCGCCGCATCGATGGCGAGGCGCTCATCCTCGACCGCAACCTCTTCCGGACCTCCTCGCTGCCCGGGATCACCGAGGAGGTGGCGCGCACCTCGGTCTACGACTACGCCGAGCACGAGCTGGGCGTCACCATCGCGCTGAGCAAGCGCGCCATCACCGTGGAGCGCGCCGACGCGCGTGACCGGCGCCTGCTCGACCTCGGCGACATCGACTACCTGGCGGTCATCACGAGCCAGACCTTCGACGCGCAGGGCATCCTCATCGAGTGCACGCAGTCGCGCCACCGGCCCGACCATTTCTGCTTCCGCGACACCGCCGTCCGCCACCCCGTCTGAGACACTGGGGACAGGTTCATTTGTCTCATTGCAAAGCTGATGAGACGCCCCAGAGGGGGCGTCTCCCGCCAACGTATAACTCCTGCAATGAGACAAATGAACCTGTCCCCAGTGTCTCACGCGCCGCACGCGCCTGCGTGCTATGCTGGGCGCCGTTCTTCTCCCCCGGCCGCAAGGAGGCTCCCATGGCCCTCATCAGCGTCGACTACTTCTCGTCGTCCCTCATGCGCACCACCACACTCGAGGCGATCCTCCCCTTTGACAACCAGGGCGACGCCCACGCCACCGACTCCGTGATGCGCCACGCCGGCGCCGACCTCACGTCGCAGGAGGCCGCATGGGACTCCCGGCCCTACCCTCCGCGCACGCAGGCGCCGTTCAAGACGCTGTTTTTGCTGCACGGCATCTCGGGCAACCACGCGGACTGGATCTCCGAGAGCCGCATCCGCGCCTGGGCCGAGCAGCGCAACCTCGCCGTCATCATGCCGTCGGGCTACAACGCCTTCTACCTGGACCACGCCGAGACCCACAACTACTACGGCCGCTTCGTGGGCCAGGAGCTCGTGGAGGTGGCGCGCCGCATGTTCCCGCTCTCCACGCGGCGCGAGGACACCTTCATCGGCGGCATCTCGATGGGCGCCTACGGCGCGCTGCGCAACGGCCTCAGGTACTGCGAGACCTTCGGCTCGATCATCGCGCTCTCGCCGGCCATGATCGTGGGCGGCTTTGACCAGGTCTTCTCCGACGACCTGTGGTTCCTCTCGCGCTCGTACCTCGAGTCGACGTTCGGCGACCTCAACGAGGTCATCGGCTCCGACAAGGACCCGGCGCGCCTGGCGGCCGACCTCGTCTACTGCGACCGCCCGCGCCCGCGCGTCTACATGACCTGCGGCAACCAGGACCCGCTCGCCGAGCCCGACCGCGTACTCGCCCAGCGCATGCGCGACGCCGGGCTCGAGGTCACGTATCATGAGATGCAGGGCGGCCACGACTGGGACTTCTGGAACGCCGCCCTGCCGCAGGCGCTCGACTGGCTCCTGTAGTCTCGGGGCGCCGCGGCGCACGCACGACCGCAGCCCACGGGGAGGACGAGAATGGCACTGCTCAGAGTCGACTTCTACTCCCACTACCTCGAGCGCAACGTGGTGCTCACCGTGGTCATCCCCGCCGACAAGATGGACGGGGACAAGCTGGCCAAGAGGCGCCGCGGGCCGTATCGCACGGTCTACCTGCTGCACGGGCTCTTTGGTCGCGACGTCGACTGGATCGACAAGACCCACGTGGTCGAAACCGCCGAGGCGCGCGACATCGCGCTCGTGATGCCCTCCGGCGAGGACGGTCTCTACCTCAACAAGCCCGAGATCAACGAGTGGCACGGCAAGTTCATCAGCGAGGAGCTCGTGGACTTCACGCGACGGCTCTTCCCGCTGTCCGCCAAGCGCGAGGACACCGCGCTGGCCGGCATCTCCATCGGCGCGTACACCGCGCTCATCAACGGGCTTCTCCGCCCGGACCGCTTTGGCAGCATCATCATCCTGTCGGGCGCGTTCATGCGCGACCGCGTGCTGGACGCCGTGCAGTCGCACTCGCCGCGCAAGCGCAAGTACTACGAGCGCTTCTTCGGCGACATTGACACCGTCATCGGCTCCGACAAGGACTACGTGGCGCTCATCGACAAGTTCCGCGAGAACCCCGACCTGCCCAAGCCCAGGTTCTACTCGGCGTGCGGCCTGCACGACAACCTCTGCCAGAACAACCGCGACCTGGTCAAGCTCCTCAAGGACGCCGACTTTGACGTCACCTACTGGGAGCCGGACATCGGCGCGCACGAGTGGCCGTTCTGGAACGCCTGGATCGACTGCGCGCTCGACTGGTACGCGCCGGGCCCGATGCGCCCGTCGTCGGCCGACGTCGACTACTCGGCGCTCACCAAGCTCCGCGCGCCCGACCAGCAACAGCAGGGCTAGGCGGCGGCGAGAAGGGCGCGGCGCACGCGCTCGCGGAACGCGCCCAGGAAGCGCGGGGCGTCCACGGTGAGCGCGACCTCGCAGGTCTTGCGCGCGTCGCGCAGGCGGTCGGGGTCGCAGACCGTGCGGCCGCGCGTGGGGCCCTCCAGGTCCACGCGGAGGTTGGCGGGAAGGCAGCCCACCAGGCTCGGGTCCACGGCGGCCATCACGGCCAGCGGGTCGTGCAGCGCGCACCCTCCCATCAGCGGGTTGTTTGCCTCGTACGTGGCAATGTAGTGGTCGGTCATGTCCGCGAGCGCCCGCGCCGACGGGGTGCCCAGCGCGCGCCAGGCGGCGGTGTCCTCGCGCGTTAGCACGACCTGGTGCGTGACGTCGAGCCCCACCATGCGAGTGAGCAGCCCCGAGCGCAGCACCGCGTCGGCCGCCTCGGGGTCGTTCGCGACGTTGGCCTCGGCGCAGGGCGTCACGTTGCCCGGCAGGGCGAGCGCCCCTCCCATGAACGTCACGCGCGACAGGCCCGTGACCAGCGACGGGTTCGCGCCCAGCGCCCGCGCGAGGTTGGTGAGCGGCCCGGTGGGCACGTAGAGGACGTCGCTGCCGAGGCCCTCCAGAAACGCCGTCGCGTCCGGCGCGTCCGCAGCAGCGGGCTCGGGCAGCTCAACGTCGCCGACGCCGTTCTCGCCGTGGATGCGCCGCACCGGGACGCTCGGCGAGAAGGGCCCCTCCGCGCCGAGCGGGCGGTCCGCGCCGCGGTAGACCGGGACCTCGGGATGGCCGAGAAGCGCGAGAAGGGCGCGGGTGTTGCGCACCGCCGTGTCCATGGTGACGTTGCCGTAGGTGCAGGTCACGGCCGCGAGCTCGACCTCGGGGCTGCCGAGCGCCACCGTGAGTGCGAGCGCGTCGTCGATGCCCGTGTCCAAGTCGAGGACGAGCGGGCGGCGCGCGGCGCCCGTGGCGGCCCCGGCGCTCACTGGGCCGCCTCCACCTCGGCGGCGGTGGGGATGGACGGCTGCGCGCCAAGCCGGCTCACCGCGATGGAGGACGCGACGGTGCCCCAGCGCAGCGACTCCTCGAGCGAGAGGCTGCGCGCCGCGCCGGCGGCGAGGGCACCCACGAGCGTGTCGCCGGCGGCGGTGGTGTCCACCACGCGTGTCTCCCGCGCCGGGACGCGCAGCTCCGTTCCGTCGGGACCAACGGCAAAGGAGCCGGCCGCGCCCAGCGTGATGACGACCGTACCGGCGCCCCGGGCGCGCAGCCAGTCTGCCGCGGCGCGGCACGTCTCGTCGTCCGTGGGCAGCACGCCGCAGATGAGCTGGCACTCGGTCTCGTTGAGGCAGACGAGATCCACGCAGGCCCAGAGGTCGTCGGGCTCAGGACGCACGGGCGCGGGGTTGTGGAGCACGCGCATCCCCAGCGCGTGGGCCGCGCGAAGGGCGGCCTCCGTAGCCGCGGGGTCGCACTCGCCCTGCGTCACGAGAACGTCGCCCCGCTCGCCAATGCGACGCAGGTCAGAGACCACGTCATCGGCCGAAAGCGCGTGGTTGGCGCCCGCCGAGAGCACGATGCGATTCTCGCCCCCCGAGCGCAGGATCACCGCCACGCCCGTGGGGACGTCCTGCAGGCGGCGGACCAGCGAGCAGTCCGCGCCGGCCGCCTCGAGCCCGGCCACCAGCTCATCACCGAAGGGGTCGGTGCCCACGGCCGCGACCATGCGCACGTCCGCGCCCAGGCGCGCGGCGGCAACCGCCTGGTTGGCGCCCTTGCCGCCCGCCGCCGTGACGAAGCCCGAGCCCGCGAGCGTCTCACCCGCCGCGGGCATGCGCGGGGCCTCCACGGACAGGTCCATGTTCATGCTTCCGAAGACGATGACCTTGGGCATGGGTCCTCCTCGCGGGCGGTTTGGTCTCTTTCACCCATGGTAGCGCGCCGGTCGGTCGGAATTTCGCGCACTCGACGAGCGAGAAGGACCCCGCGCTCACGGGGCCCCTTTCCCGGCACATCCGAGCATGTGCGATAATGCGGGAGGGGGAACATCTGAGCTCGAGGGATGACCATGATGACGCCCGTGCGTACCATCTCACGACACTTGGCGCGGAATCGCGCCTACCTGAGCGGGGACAGGGACGAGATAGCCTCTGCCAACCTGCGCTTCCTGCGCCTTGCGTCAACCGCCGCCACGATCTTCATCGCCCTGCTCATGGCCTTTGCCCACGTCGTGATCGACTCGTGGCGCCCCTCCGCCATCCACCTCACGTTCCTTCCCGCGAGCGCCGCCTTCTGCGCGCTCGTCTGGATCCTTGGGCCCAGGGTCAGCCGGCGCTGGGTCTCGGCGCTGTGCGCTGTGTTCGAGGCGGGGCTCTACGCCTTCGTCATCCTGCTCGACACCGTGAGCAACCCGGAGGCGCCGAGCAGCTTCACCCAGCTCGTCTGCGTTGCCCTGCCGTCGCTGTTCGTGCTGCCCGACGCGCTCACCTATGGCCTCCTGCTCGCGTCCGAGGCCGTCTACCTCGCCCTCGTCGTCACGATCAAGGACCCGTTCGTCGCGCAGTACGACCTCTTCGAGCTCGCCACGGGCCTGCTCTTCTCGGTGGTCGTCTCCGTGCTCATCGCGAGCTACCGGCTGCACGCCTACGACGTGTCCTCGCGCTACGAGCGCCTCAGCAAGCGCGACACGCTCTCGTCCCTCTACAACAAGCGCGCGTTCACCGAGAAGGTGGAGCAGTACCTCACCGAGCACGGGCCCGCCGTGACGTGCTCGCTCGCCTTCATCGACCTCGACGACTTCAAGTCGCTCAACGACACGCTCGGCCATCCCCTCGGCGACCAGGTCCTCACCGAGATGGGCCGGCTGCTCCGGGAGCAGTTCCGCCCGAGCGACATCATCGGGCGCTTCGGGGGTGACGAGTTTCTCGTCCTCGTGGACGGGCTCGCCGACCCCGCGCCTCTGCTCCGACGCATCGACCACGTGCGCGAGCTCTTCCGCGCCTGCTGCCGGAGCAAGGCGGGGGCGACCTGTGACTTCAGCGCCGGCGTGGTCTGCGTGCCGGGCATGGCGGCGAGCCTCGAGGCGCTGCTCCTCCAGACGGACGCGGCCCTCTATCGCGCGAAGCACGACGGGCGCGGGACCACCCATGCCGAGATCTTTGACCCGAGCGCCACCGGCCCGGCGACCCCCGGCGCCAGCCGCGGGGCCGCCGGGGAGACACCCCCCCCCGAGCCATAATCGAACCCATTGCTAGAAGGCTTAAGGCCGCGCCCCTGCTGGGGCGCATGAGAAGAGGTGATAGGTGAGCACGAGAAGCGACCATAGCACGCGAGGGCCCGTCGGCGAGCCCGTGGCGCAGCGCTGCCCGGACGGTGGCACGGACGGCGAGAAGGGCACGAGCCTCGCCGCGTCCGACGTCGACCTTCTCCCTCCGCGGGAGCTGCGCGCCTTCGCTCGCATCGCGTCGGCGATGCTCGACGCGGAGTCGCCGCGACAGGCGGTCGGCGCCGCGCTCGGCGACCTGGGCAACTACTATGGCGCCCGTCGCGTCTACGTGGTCATGGCGACCTCCGACGACAACCTGATGTCCATCCCCTTCGAGTGGGTCGACTCGGCTAGCACGAGCATCAGGGGCCGCTTCTCCGGCGCCCCCATCTCGCGCTTCCCGTTCATCATGCGCAACGTCGACGCCCCGGAGCCGGTCTTCGTCTCCAAGCCGCGCCTCCCCATGCCGCACGGGGACCATGGGCGGGCGGGAGAGACATGGCGCTTCTGCATCGTTCCCGTGTCGCACACCAACGAGCGCTCGCTCGCGCTCTGCGTGGACGACCCCGCGCGCAACTACGAGAGTTGGGGCCTCGCCCGCTGCGTCGCCGCGCACGCGCTCCGTGAGTGGCGCCTCCCCTCCCGCGCGCCGCGGCGCGAGCCCCCCGACGCACCCGACGGCCTCGGGGGCATGCCCGGGCTGCGCGAGCTCGAGCGCGCCATGAGCGAGGGGGGCTCCGGGGCATGGAGCTCGCTGGGCGCGCTCGTCGTGAGCGTGGCGGAGGTGGGCGCGCTCGTCTCCAGGCGGGGCTTCTCGCATGCCCTGGCGCTCTACGAGGCGATCAGGCGAACCCTCGAGCAGGACTTTGGCGCGAGCTCGGTCTTCCGCACGGCGGACGCGGAGTTCGTGGCACTCGCCCCCAACTCCTCCTACCAGTTCTTCGTCCGGCGCTGCGCGAGGTCCCGGGCCGCGCTCGTGGCCGAGCACGCCGGCGAGGCGCGGTTCGGAAGCGCGTGGGCCGACAGGGCGAGCGACGCGTGGAACGTGGTCGACGAGGCGCGCGTCATCGCGGCGCACGACGTCGGCGCCGCGCCGCCCGACGCGTCCGACGAGAGGCCGCTGGGCATAGACGAGCTGCCGACGCGCGTCCCCGCACGCGACCAGGCCGTCGAGCGGCGGTTTACGGTCTATCTCCAGCCCAAGATCGACATGCGCAGCGGGAGGCTCGTGGGCGCCGAGGCACTCGCGCGCGTGGTGGGCGAGGACGGGAGCGCCGGCTCGCCCACCCATGAGATCGACCGCCTGGAGGAGAGCGGCGAGATCAGCAAGCTGGACTACTTCGTGTTCGACCGCACCCTCGCGCTCATGAGCTCGTGGGCGCGCCGACGGCTCGCCGCGCTCCCCGTCTCGACCAACTTCTCGCGCGCCACGCTCGTGAACCCGACCTCGCTCGCGTCGGTCCTCGCGATCATGAGCCGCTATCCCGGCGTCCCCGCCGAGCTGACCGAGATGGAGGTCACCGAGACCGCCATCGACCTCGGGGGCACGACGCTCACCGAGCTCGTGGAGCGCTTCCGCGCGCTCGGGATGCGCGTCGCCCTCGACGACTTCGGCTCGCACTACTCCAGCGTCTCGGTGCTCGCCAACGTGCCGTTTGACACCGTGAAGCTGGACCGCAGCCTCGTGAGCGGCGTGCCCGGCAACGACGTCAGCTGCGCGTTCGTGCGCGGCATAGCACAGATCTGCGCCGACCGGAACATGACCTGCGTCGCCGAGGGGGTCGAGACGCCCGAGCAGGCGCGCGCCCTTGTCGCCGAGGGTTGCGCGGTCTGCCAGGGCTTCTACTACGACAAGCCCATGCCCCCCGAGCTCTTCGAGGAGAAGTACCTGCGGCGCGGCCGCCGCTAGCGCGGGCGGCCCCGCAGGCCCGGCGAGCGGGCTAGCGCGGGGCGCCGAGACTGTCGATTATGGTGATGACCAGGCCCTTGATGCTGTTCTCGGTGGTGCGGTACGGAGCGATGCGCAGCGTGTAGCACTTGCCGCTGAGCGCCACCACCTCGCGGTCGATGGGCGCCAGGTCCTTGAGGACCTGCTCGGCGTCGGCCACGATGTCCTCGTGCGGGAAGCTGTGCGCAAAGATCTGGATCGGACGGCCCACGTCGTGGTTCATGAGCTGGAACTCGCGGCCCACGTACTCCGTGAACTTGCGTATGTTGAAGTTCTCGTCGATGAACAGGATGCCGATCATCGTGGACGAGAGGAAGTTGGAGAGGTCGTTGGTGGTCATCGTGAGCTCGTCGACCTTCTGCTGGTACTCGGTGTTGACGGTGTAGAGCTCCTCGTTCACCGACTGCAGCTCCTCGTTCGAGCTCTGCAGCTCCTCGTTGGCCGTGAGCAGCTCCTCATTGGCGGCCTGCAGCTCCTCGTTGACGGTCTCGAGCTCGCCGATCGTGGACTGGAGGTTGTTCTGGGAGTCGCGCAGCTCGGCCTCGAGGTCGGCGATGCGCCGGGCGGTGGTCTCGTTGATGTCGTACTTCTCGACCACGCCGTCGGCGGGAATCGCGCGCGTCTCGCGGAAGAGCACCGCGGTGAGCTGGGCCTCGACGCTGGCCGGCATGGTGACGGGTGCCACCACGAGGTCGATCACGCGGGGCCCGGAGGGCGTCTGCACACTGATGTCCTCGTAGGTCACCGTGACGTTCTCGGCCCGGCAGCGCGAGAGGGCCGTGGACGCGGCCAGGGCCAGGTCGTGGTTGATGATCGTGAAGAGGTTGAACGTGGCGCGTCCGGGCGCGATGCTCACGTAGTCGAGGTAGTTGCCAAAGAAGTGGATGACGTCGTTCGCCTCGTTGACCATCACGGACGCCGGCAGGAACTGCTCGAGGTACCGCGTGTAGAGCGACTCAAGCCCGTAGCCGTTGGACGGGCGCTTCTCCACGTGCGCCTGTCGGGGCATCACGGCCTGCACCGAGGGCAGGTTGAACGTGGTGGGGACGGGGCTCTCCATCTTGCCCGCGCCGTTGTGCACGTAGATCTTCTCGGTGGAGCACGCCGGCTGGAACACGTCGGGGTACTCGTTGGCCGTCTCGCTCTTGCCCAGGAAGAGGTAGCCGCCGTTCTTGAGCGCGGTGTGGAAGATGGCGAAGAGGCTGCGCTGCAGCACCGGCTGGAAGTAAATCATGACGTTACGGCAGCTGATGAGGTCGAGCTTGCCGAAGGGCGGGTCGGAGAGCATGTTGTGCGGCGCGAAGATCACCATCTGGCGGATGTCCTTGACGATGTGGTAGGTGTCGTCGCGCCGGACGAAGAAGCGCGCGAGGCGCTCCGGCGTCACGTCCTCCATGATGCTCTCCGAGAAGACGCCCTTGCCGGCCTTCTCGATGGCACGCACGTCGATGTCGGTGGCGAAGATCTTGACGTCGCGCCTGACCTGGAGCTCGTCGAGCACCTCCTTGAACAGGATGGCGATGGAGTAGGCCTCCTCGCCCGTCGAGCAACCCGCGCTCCAGACGCGAATCGGGTCCCCGTCGGAGCCGGCGCTCACGATGCTGCGGATCACCTTGTTCTTGAGGACCTCGAAGAACGGCGCGTCGCGGAAGAAGCTCGTCACGCCGATGAGGATCTCCTTGGTGAGGACGTCCGTCTCGTCGGGCGAGGCCTCGAGCTTGTCGGCGTACTCGGCGAGCGACGAGGCGTGCGTCACCATGAGGCGCCGCTCGATGCGACGCACGATGGTCGAGCGCTTGTAGTGCGTGAAGTCGATGCCGCTGCGCTGCTTGAGCGCCTGGTAGATGCGCGAGAGGCTGTCCTCGTCGCTGAACAGCCGCTCGCCCTCGTGCTCGATCACGTCGAGGTGGTAGCGGGTGAAGTTGATGATCTCCTCGCCGATCTTCTCGGGCGGCAGGACCCAGTCGACCAGCCCGGTCGAGATGGCGCTCTTGGGCATGCCGTCGAACTTGGCGCTCTCGGGCCTTTGGACGATGGTGAGGCCCCCGGCGTCCTTGACGGCGCGGATGCCGCTCGTGCCGTCGGTGCCCGTGCCGGACAGGACCACGGCGATGGCGCGCTCGCGGTACTCCTCGGCGAGCGACGTGAAGAAGATGTCGATGGGGTGGTTGAGCACCGTGTGGTCGTAGTCGGCCAGGTGCAGCCGGCCGTCGGACACGGTGAGGTTCTTCTTGGGCGGTATGAGGTAGACGGTGTTGGGTTCAATCTCGGTGTCGCGCTCGATCTGCGTCACGCGCATGTCGGTGTGCTTGCCCAGGATCTCCGCCATGAGGCTGCGATGGTCGGGCGAGAGGTGCTGGACCACCACGAACCCCAGGCCGGAGGTGGCGGGCAGCGCCTGGAACAGATCCTGCAGCGCCTCCACGCCGCCGGCCGAGGCGCCAATCCCCACCACGAACGGGGCCACAAGCTCCCGAGGTTCCTCGCTGGTCATGGGACCGCCCCCTTCGTCGTTGGACCGCTGCCCGCCCCCCATGGGCGATTGGCGGATGTTTGATATTGTACGCCCTCCCCTGTTTTTTGCGCGACGCGGGCGACGGGCGGCTCAGTCGCCATCGAGCGAGGTGCGCGCCACCTTGTCCCACGTCCCGCGGCGCCTTCGGTATCCCACGAGCGCGAGCATCCGCGTCACCGCCAACACGAAGCGCATCACCGTGACCTCGAACAGCGAGAGGAGCACCGCGCGGAGCGCGTCCTCGAGGGTCAGGCGCAGGTCGCGCGTCTGCGCGCGCGTGAAGAAGGCCGTGAGCGACATGACCGCGCCGAACAGCGCGTAGACGAGGAAGAAGACCACCATGAACGGAACGTTGATGAAGTTGAACGCAAACGCGACCGCGACCGTGGCCAGGCCGAACAGCTCGATCATCGGCGAGAGCAGCTCGTAGATCAGAAAGTACGTGTAGGAGAGCACCGCCACCGGGCCGTAGCGCAGGTTGGCGAAGAGGCGCCCGTGCTTGCGCATGCACTCATACAGGCCCGTGTGCCAGCGCCTCCGCTGACGGAGCAGGTCGCCCATGGTCTCGGGGGCCTGGCTCCAGCACACCGCGTCGGGCGCGTAGCGAATCCGGTAGGGGATCTGGTTGCCGCGGCAGAACACGTGCAGGCGGGTGACGAGCTCCATGTCCTCCCCCACCGTGTTGGGGTCGTAGCCTCCCGCTGCCACGACGACGTCCTTGCGAAAGAGCCCAAACGCTCCCGAGATGATGAGGTTCCCGTTGAACTGGTCGAGCAGGATGCGCGCCGAGAGAAACGACCGGTCGTACTCCAGGACCTGCATCGCGGGAATCATCCGTCGCGGCAGCGAGTAGCCCTGCGCCCGGCCGTCCCGTATCGTGACCCCGTTGGCGGGGCGCACGAGCCCGCCGACCGCCACCACGGTGTCGTCCTCGATCACGGGCGCCACGATCTCGCGCAGCGAGTCCCGCTGCAGGACGGAGTCCGCGTCCATGCACACAAAGTAGGGAAAGCGCGACACGTTGATTCCCACGTTGAGTGCGTCCGACTTTCCGCCGTTCTCCTTGCGCACCAGCGTGACCGGCACGCCGACTGCCCCGACGCGTCCCATCCAGACCTCGCGCACGGGACGCGTGCCCAGCACGCTGCGGATGGGGCGCTGGATCCTCGTGAGCCCAAAGGCCTCGATGAGGCGCTCGGCAGTGGCGTCGGTCGAGCCGTCGTCCACGACGATGACCTCGTAGAGCGAGTAGTCGAGCGTCAGGAGCGACCTCACCGAGCTGACGATGGTCACCGACTCGTTGTGCGCGGGCACGATGACGCTCACCGGCACGAAGCAGTCGCGTGCCACATGGGCGCGGTAGCGCTCCTCCCTCTTCCGCTGGTTGAGGACCGAGGCGCCCACGGCGACCGAGAGGAACAGAAAGGTGGCGTATCCGATCAGGTAGAGGATGAAGAACCCGCCCACTGCCCACAGGAACGCCTGGACGAACGCCGCTACTGGACTCACAGGATGCCCTCCTCGACCTGCCACCGGTAGCGCAGCATGTCGCGCGCATAGCGATCCGGACCCTCGAGCACGTCGGCAAGGTCATCCTCGAGCGAGAGGCCGAGCTCGTAGAGGCTGCGGGCGGCGTTGAAGCGAACCTGGTAGACTGGGCTGCTCAGGCACCCCTTGAGGGCCCGCACCGTGTCGGCGCCCGGGTAGGACGCCAGCGCCGTGGCGGCCACGGCGGCGAACTCCCACTCCCCGGTGCCGGAGCGGGCGAAGGCCGCGAGGGGCTTGGCCACCGGCATCCAGACGTTGCTCCTGAAAAAGCGGATGCAGGCGAGGCGGACCTCCCGGTCCTCGTGCTCGTCGCTCATGACGTCGCGCACCAGGCGCCACCGGTCGCGCCGCGCGTTGCCGCCGACCCCGTAGCGCCCCACGTGCGCGAGGCGCAGGTAGCTGAGGACGCACAGCTTCCCATAGGTGGGGAGCCCGGGAAAGGCTCCGAGGAGCGCGCTGGCCAGCTCGTCGCGATCGCCCCGGTAGTCCAGAAGCGCCTCGGAGGCGAGGCGACGGCTGTGCACCAGACCCGTGGCCCCCAGGTCCCGAAGGCCGTGGACGATGTCGTTCGGGCTGCCGAGCCCCACGATTGCCTCGAACGCGTTGAGGCGCGCGTGGACCGCCGGCGCCGACAGCTGCCCGCGCAGGTACGTCATGAGCGCCTCGGACGGCGCGTCCGCGCGATACCAGCGACGCGCGAGGTAGGAGGCAAAGGCGCTCCTGAGCACGTTTCCCTGGGGCGCGCGCAGCGCGAGGTGGTCGAAGACCGGGGCGAGCCGCGCGAGGTAGCGCTCGCGCAAGCCGGGGTCCTCTCGTCCCAGGGCCTCCATCACGCGGTCGAACGACTCCATCCCCGACAGCGTTCGCAGGCGGCGCTCGACCCTGGCCAGGTGCCCCTCGGAGGGACCCTCCTCCATGCTCCGGGCGACCTCCTCCTCGAACCGCTCGGCCTCCCGGCCCGCCCACCGGGCGAGCAGGCGTTCATAGAGGCGCCCCCAGACGCTGGACGCGATGTTGAAGGCGATCACCAGAATAGACACGGACCCGTAGAACCAGACTATGAGCTGGGCGATCATGCCGCATCACCCAACCGCTCCCCCGCCTGCGCGCGGGCGCGCTCGCGAGCCTCCGCGAGCTCGGGCGAGCCGTCGGCAAGGAGGGCGTCGGCGCTCACGTCCTCGCCCCAGAGCTGCTGCATGATGAAGTAGCTCTCCTTGAGGCGCTCGTGGTAGGTGACGTGCGTGCCCCAGCCCTCGAGCGGCTGCTCGAGCAGGCTGATCGTGTCCGACCCGTCGCCCACGCCCACGTACATCCGCTCAATGCCCGTGAACTCGACGCCCCAGTGCTCGTAGTAGTCGTCGTGGATCTGCATCTCCGATGGGTTCCCAAAGTTGAGAAGCTGCCACGGCAGCCTGATCTCAACGAGACCGTCCCCGTAGCAGAAGTCGGCGAGCGAGTCGAAGCCCTCGTGCGCCGGGTTGCCGTCGCCGTAGCGGAGCGCCCCGGTCTCGTAGGAGAGGTAATAGTAGTCCCCGTCAACGAACTGGGCGCCGTCCGCCGCCTCGACGGCCGTGTAGTCGCTCAGGTTCTGCAGGAGCAGCTGGATGGGCACGAACTCGGGGCTGTCCCTCTCGGGCGGGTTGACGTAGGGGTCCTCGCCCGTGGCAGAGCGCAGGAACATCGCGCGAAACGCGCTGTAGCGCGCCTGGACCAGCACGCGGCTGCCCTCTCGCCCGTCCAGGACCACCAGGAAGTCGGCGGCGCGGTCAAAGGACAGCGCGGGATCGGCGCAGGTGGTCGACCCGCTCTTCTGCGTGGTGTCGATGGGCAGATAGAGCCTTCCTCCCTCGCCCACGTCCTCGCCCCTCACCATGAGGTACACGTACTTCTCGTCGTACCTGACGGAGAGCTCGCGCCCGTCGGCGGTGCCGATGACGTCGTCCGCGGACCACTCCTCGTCGTCGCCGTCCACATAGCACGCCGAGCGCTCCTCGCCCGGGTCAAACGCGAGAAGCCCGAAGTACTGCTCGTTGGTCTGGGCGTCGCTCCAATAGGGCGTCTTGAGCAGGTCGACGTAGGCCATCGTGTTCCAGGTGCGCTTGAGCCACTCATCCTGCCAGGAGAAGAGTATCGAGCCCGCGCAGCCCGCCTCACGAATGTCGCGGTAGCACTGGACCAGGGCCTCTCCCTGCTCGGACTCGCTCATGTTGCCCTGGTTGCGCCCCGTGTTGGCGTCCACCTGGGCCATCCCGCGTCCCGTCGAGACACCGAACTCCGCTATGACCACGGGCACCGTGTGATGCTCGTTGAGGAGCCGGAGGTACGTGTAGTACGTGTTCACGTTGCCGTGCGGGTCGGTCTGCGACCAGTACTCCTCGATGTGGCGCAGGTAGTCGGGGTAGTAGGGGTACACGTGATAGGAGGCAAAGGTGCCCGAGAGCACCTTGTCGCTGAGGACGATGTGCTCCACGTCCACGCTCTCGTACTTGTCGAAATAGGACTCGATGCCACCGGTGTAGTCAAACGGGTCGGTCGTGGCCCAGTTGCTGAACGCGACGAGGCGCTGCTCGCCGTAGCGCTCCGACTCGTACTGGAAGGCGCGGTCGCCCACGCGGGCGAGCATCGCCTCAAAGGGCGAGGCGTCTGCGGTGGTCGACAGGTATTCTCCCTGGTAGCTTGCCTGGTCATCGCACTCGGCGTCGGTATAGGCAACGGTCGGCGCCTCCCACTCTACGCCGAGGATGTACCCGATGACCCAGGGCGAGACGTCCCAGGTGTAGCTCCCGCTGCCGGAGAGGTCACCCAGCTCGAGCATCTTGTTGCCGTGGATGACGTCGATCATGGTGACCGTGTCGTCAATGAAGCGGTCGAGGTACTCGGGGTCGTACGCGCTCATGTGGGAGTTCTGCACGTAGTCCTCTATCCAGACGCCGTGGAGCACGTAGAGCGGGTCGGGGTTGTCCGCGTTGTACTCGTGCAGCGCCTCGTAGAAGGCCGGGCCCTGGAGGATGTAGACGCGGATGGTGTTGGCCCCCATCTGCTTGATGTCGTCGAACCAGCGCAGGTAGGTCTGCTTGTCGATGGCGTAGTCCGTCGCAAAGTGGCCGGGAATCCCCACGCCGAGGTTCACGCCGCGAATCTCGAACTCCTCGTAGCCGCTCCCTTGGTCGAGGTAGATGGACTTGCCCTCCTGCCGCACGAAGGTCGAGACCTCACCCGAATGCCCGCCCAGGTAGACTCCCTCGACATAGAACGCGTAGGTCAGACCCAGGGCCGCAAGAAGCAGGACCGCGCACGCGATGATGTAGCGCCTCATGCCGCCTCCTAGTGGTTGTAGCGCTTGTTCGCCGACTCGTGGCTGTACTGGCGCAGGTTCTCGATGTTGCGGTCGAGCCACCCACCGCGGCCGGTGATGAATGTCTTGATGTCATCGACGGCCTCCTCGAAGGAGGCGGGATTGCGCTCCACGGGATTCAGGCGGTTGTCCGCGTCCATGCTCCCCGCGTCAAAGGAGTACCCCCACACCGCGTAGTTTCGGTCGACCGCGGGACCCAGATAGGCCACCGTCTCGTCAACGAACGACGTGAGGTACTCGTCCGAGAGGACTCCCTCGCGCAGCTCCCGATAGCGCTCGATCGTCCGCTCCACGAACGCCTCGTCCTTGAAGAGCATGAAGTAGACGGGCTGACCCGGCATGAAGAAGCCGAGCCCGAGCTGGCTCTCGTCGGAGTAGTTGTCAAAGGCGTTGTTGAAGTCCCACACGGGGCCCGCGCACAAGAGTCCGCGCACGTCCCGATAGAAGTAGGTGGAGTAGCTCCCGGCGTCGAGGTTGGCGGAGAACTCGTTGATGATCGCGTAGTCGACAAACGTGTCCACGTCGAGATGCTCCTCGTAGGAGTAGGGCTCGGTGTCATAGTCGTAGGAGTACAGGCACTTCTCGATGTAGTTGAGGTCGGAGGCGATCCAGGCGCGCTGGTCGTCCGTGATCGTCCGCGTCCCCGGGTAGACGATCTCGATCGGCGCGTAGCGCGAGACGGCGATGTCATAGAGCAGGTCGTCCATCGAGCCCGGGCTCGTGGGGTCGTACCAGTCGCGGCGCACGATGTAGCTCGTCGCGGCGCTGCCCCGGTCCGACTCCGTGAGCGGGAGGCGGTCGGGTCCCTCCTCGACGCTCTCCATGAGCAGGTAGAGGCCCTGGTACTCGCCGTTCACAAAGAGCTCGCAGAAGCGCACGTCGGGGGCGTAGTCCATGATCTGTCCGGCCACGTTCATACCCAGGTAGTTGCGTATGAGCGTCTTGTCGAGAAAGGGCCCGTGCAGGACCCAGCTCGACTCGGCGCCCATGCCGAGGACGTCGAGGTCGTTGCTCGTCTCACGGTCCTCGAGGGTGAACTTGACCCGATAGCCCTTCTTGTCGAAGTGCCGGGACGAGTTGCCCCGGTAGCGAATCTCCGCGCGCGTGGTGATGGCAGGCTCGTCGGTCAGGCGGTTGGCCGAGCCGTCGGTGGCGTAGAGCGAGAAGCCCGCGGATATGGTCTCGCGGCCGTCCGCGGCGAGGGTGTGCTCGGCCGGCGTGCGGCGGACGTCGGGAGCGTCGCCGTCAAGATAGACCTCCGACCCCTCCTCCGACGAGGCTGTGCCCTCTATGGGCGCGCCCGGGATCTCCTGACCGCCCGTGTCTATGGAGACCACGGGCAGGTGCGACGCAAAGGTCTGCGGATCGGTGCTGAGCGACGACGCGGCCGCCTGGTCCTCGGCCGAGAGATCGGAGAGCTGGGTGGCCCGCTCGTGCTGAATGTAGCGGTCGGAACCCTGCCGCTCGCCCTCGACTCGCCCCAGGGCGAGCTGCCCCAGAACCGCCGCCGCGACCACCGCGACGCAGGCGAGAAGCGCGATGACCCGGTTCCTCATGGTGCGCCCCTCACGCTAGCTGCCGATCTCGTCGTTCTGGGCGACGACGTTCACGTACTCGATGTCGCCGAGCGCGTAGAGCTTCTCCGTGATGGGGACGCCCGCCGCCTGCTGGGCGCGATCGAGGTCGCGACGCGAGACCTCGTAGATGAACTCGACGGACGACTCGGTCGTGTTCTTCACGCGAAGGCTCGCGCGGGCAGAGAGGTAATCGTAGACGGCGCCCTCGACGGCGAGCTCGCGGGCGCGGGCCGAGCGGATCACGATGAGCGTCCGGACGTCGTTGCGGATGCGGCCGAGCACCAGCATGAGCAGGAACACCGCCGCGCTCCCCACGGCCGCGGCGAGAAACTGGCTCACGCCGCAGCAGATGCCGCAGATGATGGCCCAGAAGATGTAGGTGGTGTCGCGCGCGTCCTTGATGGCCGTGCGAAAGCGCACGATGGAGAGCGCGCCGACCATGCCAAGCGAGAGGGCCACGTTGGAGCCGATGACCATCATCACGGTGCCCGTGAGCACGGTGAGCGTCACGAGGTTGACGTTGAACTTCTGCGAGTAGATGGTCCCCGCATGCGAGATCCAGTAGGAGAGGAAGATGACGAGACCCAGAATGGCCGACATGAGCACCCGCAGCGCGGCGTCCTCGAGCCCCACGACCGAGGTCGATCCCTGGAGAAGCTGATAGAGTTCCTGCTTCACGTTCCTTCCCCCAAACCTAGAACTGATATCCCATGGTCACGTCCCTGCTCAGCGCGTACTTGCTCACCGAGATCTCGCGCTTCTCGGCCGCGTTGAGCTGGTCCTTGATGTAGCTCAGAAGAAACCCGTTGTACTTGACTTCCAGCACGACGCTGAAGGGGTCGAGCACCGGGTGCAGGCACAGCCCCGGGTCAAAGACGTCGAGGCTGGCCTCGGTCGAGCGGATCTCGCCGTCAAAGGTCACGCGCGTGCGCAGCTCGCGGGCGACGAACGCGCGGCGGCGGTACTCCACCACCGAGACCGGCCGGTAGCCGTTGATGCGGATGAGGCCGTAGAGCTCGCGCGCAAAGGGCTCGGGACGGGCGAGCATCCATGAGGGGTTGCCCTCGATCAGGCTCTCCGCCTCGGCGCGGGAGCAGGGAAGCGAGCGCTTGAGCTGGTTCTCGCCGTCCTTCTGCTTGACCTCCAGAAGCGCGCGGGCGGAGGACGGGTCATAGACGCGCAGCCGGACCTTGCGCCGGGGATTGGTGCCCATGAGCTTCTCGGCGAAGTCGCGCGAGTGGAGGGTGTCGAAGTAGAGGGAGCGCACCCGATAGCCGAGGGGTCCGTTGTGCTCGTCCTCGCGCAGCACGGCGCGCAGACGGCCCTGCAGCCACGACGACGTGGCCAGGTCCACGAGAAACTTGCGCTCCTGTCTGAGTACCCGACGCATGCATGTCACTCCTCCGAGCGGCGCGACAGGCCTGTGCGCCGCATTCACGCACCCTTCATGATAGTGAAATGTGGGCCCCAGTATATTTTTGGAAGACGGGGGTAATCCGCGAGCGAAGTTGTTGGGTTCAACCAGGCATGGCGATGGGGCGGGGGACTTTGCCGCGTGCGCGATGCAGGCGGCGCACACAAAAACGGGCCGCCGGGCTTCTCGCCCGACGGCCCGGGGGACACGCCCGAGACCCTACTCCTCGCGCGTCACGGCACCCTGGTCCACCGAGGATACCGTCCGGTACCAGCTCGCCAGCTGGGTGCCGTTCTCGCCGTAGCGGGGCTGGGCCTCGATCACGCCCTCCCGGCGCAGGCCCAGTAGGCAGCGGTCGATGGTCTTGACGTTGCGCCCGGTCATCTCGGCGAGCTGGCGTTTTGAGCACTCGACGCCCCCGTGCAGCAGCGTCTCGCCGGCGATGTAGCGCAGCAGGACCATCTGCGTCTTGGTGAAGCGATGCTTCTTGGGGCCGCGCCTGTGTGGGGAGCTCGCGGCCTGCGCCGTCTCCGTTGCGCCCTCTGCCTGCTCAAACGAGTCGTTCGCCCCGCTCACGCGCCAACCTCCCGACATTCCCGCAATCCCAAAACGTAGACTTTTTGGTACTGGGGCGTCAGGGGTGCCGGCGGATGTTCGCAGAGCGTCCGAGCTGGCATTTGTTTGATCGCAACGCCCTCTGCGGGGCGGGGCCAGAAAGTCTACCTTCTGCTACACCCCCGGGTACGAAATTGACGAGAATTACAATCTTTTTTTCGCCCGAAGACAACGGGAGCCCCGCCTCCCACAAGGGAGACGGGGCTCGCTCAGGGTCTTGCCGCGCTCAGCGCGTGAACCTTACTGCTCCTTGCGGCGGCGCCTGTTGACCTCGAGCGCCGCTGCCACCACGGCCACTCCGCCGATGGCGAGAAGCACCGGAGCCACGTTGTCCGTGGCGTCGCCCGTCTTGGGCATCGGGGCCTCCGTGGTGACCTCAACGGTCTCATCGGTCTTCTTGTCGTCGACCGGTGTGACGTCATCCTTGCCGTTGGCGGCCGCCGTGATGGTCAGCGTGCCGGGGACGACGGTGAGCGCGTAGTTGGCGGCCAGGAAGCCGTCGCCGTCGACCAGCTGGAAGGTGCCCTGCGTGACCGCGTACGTGCCCGGGGCCTCGCCGCTCTCGCGGACGAAGTAGCCCTGCCAGTACGGCGTCTCGTAGAAGGCGCCCTCGTCATAGGTGGACGAGAAGCTCGGGTCGGCCTCGCCGGCGACCTTGGTCTGGTCGTCGATGGTGAGGGTCACGGGCTTGGGCAGGATCTGGTAGGTCCTGGTGACCGTGCCGGCGTAGTTGCCCTTGCCGGTGATGGTAACGGTAATCTGGCCGGTCACGTTCGTGCGGTCGTCGGTGGAGTAGGAGACGGTGTAGTCCGTGCCCTCCTCAAGGACGGTGCCGTTGGGATCGGTAACCGTGGGCTTCCAGGTCTGGTCCTCGGAGTTGTAGATCTTGTCCTCCGGGTAGTTCACCTCGGCGCCGGTGTAGACGGGCTTGGTCGGATCGCTGGGATCGGGATCCGTCGGGTCATCCGGGTTGATGGACTGCGGCGTGACCGTCAGGGTGCCCAGGTTCTCGGCGACCGTGTAGTTGGACTGCTTGGCCGTACCGTTCCAGTCAATCGCGTAGGTGTTGGTCGAGCTGCCAACCTCGGTCTGTGACCCAGTGGTCGTGAAGGTGTAGGTCTCGCCCTCGACGAAGCCCTCGGCCTTGCCCTCGGCAGTCAGTGCGCTGCCGTCGTAGACCTTGGTGCCACTCGGCGTGGTCACCGTGACGGTACGCGGAGTCACCTGAACGGTCGCGCTCACCACGGGGGAGTCCTCGTAGTTGGGGTTAGTGGCCTTCACGTAGATGGTCAGGCTGCCAACGTCGGTGAGGCTGGGCTTCTCCTCGGACCAAGTCTGCTGGTCAAGTGAGTACTGCAGCTTGGAGTTCCCCTTGGAGGCGCTGGCCTCGATGGTGATCGGCTCGCCGTCATAGACCTTGGTGCGTCCATCGGCCGCAGTCGTGATGGTCACCACGTTGCCGCCGGAGCGGACAATCTCGAAGTCGCCCTTTTCCACTCTGTAGGTGTAGTTCGGGTTGAGGTTATCCACCGAGGCGTTGAGCACCTCAGGATACTTGCCCGCATCACCCGTTTCAGCGTTGTCGCGGGTATAGCTGATGTTGCCCAAGGTATCGACACTGCCCGTCTCCACGTTGGTGAAGAGCGGACCACGTTCATCGTTGTCGAGCACGACAGAGCCGGTGAACTCAGGGTCGTCCTCTTCATAGGCCTTTGAGCTGTCGTCCACCACAATAACCGCGGCAGCAGGGTTGATCTCAAAGTGCTTCTCAACCGTACCCTTGTAGTTACCGGTGCCGGTGATGATAACGGTGGCGTAATTATCCTCGCCCGGCGTGGCGTTCACGTTGTTCTTGTAGTCAACCGTGTAGTCAGCGTTGAGCTCAAGCTCTTTGCCCTCGCTATCCGTGACCTTGACCTTAGGCGTCTGGTAGTTGCCGTTGTAGGTCTGATCCTCGGGCTCGGAAATCTTAACGCCAAGGTACTCAGGATCGGGGTTGTCGTCCGGGCCGGGATTAATGGTTTGGGCCGTGATCGTGCCCGTGGCGGCCACGGACGAGATCGTGTAGTTGTTGGCGTCCGCGCCGGAGAGGGACGAGGCGAGCTCGCCGCCACCC
>NZ_CBIFYV010000056.1:0-24675 GCF_966187215.1 Thermophilibacter sp. | reverse complement strand
TTCGACAGGAAGAGGAGGGCGGCGTAGGATACGGGGCGGGGCTGCGGGCCCCGGGGACGGCCCTACACCACTTTTCGTGACGCGACTCCCCACTGCCCCCGTCGCGCCAAGATACGGCCGCGATTGGGTGTTCCGCCCCGCTCGCGTCATCGAGAGGGCCCTTCTCGTCCATAACCCCTTGCGACTGGGTGGCATCCTTGATGCTCGCTCCCGCTCGCCGTCCCTCTCTCTCACAAAAGTGCAGGTAACGAGAAGGATGTGGCGAGAAGTGCCGACGATTGGGTGCCCTCGTATCAAGGATGCCACCCAATCGGGCGCCGTTCGCGCCGAGGCGGAGACCGGGGCGGAGAGGCTGACGGACGAGGGGGGCGCCTCCGAGACGTCAACCGCTCGCCGAGAAATCATGGCCGTTCACAGGCGAGACTTCGCGCACATTGTTTTTGCATCCACGTTCCGCCTATTGTGAGAACGATTCCATATGGGAACGATTCCATACCGCCCTGACGCGGTGTGGCGGGGCAAGGAGGAAGGAAGGTTCATGGCACTCGACTACAGAGAGGCCGCCCAGGAGATCCTGGACGCGATCGGCGGTCCCGACAACGTGGTGTCGGCGGCGCACTGCGCCACGCGCCTGCGCCTGGTGCTCGCCGACGACTCCAAGGTTGACCAGGCACGGGTGGACAACGCGCCCGGCGCCAAGGGCAACTTCAAGGCGTCCGGCCAGCTGCAGGTCATCTACGGCACCGGCACGGTGAACAAGGTCTACGACGAGTTCATCGACCTCGGCCACATCACCGCCGCCACCAAGGCGGAGGTCAAGGAGGCCGCCGCGCAGCAGCAGACCAACCCCTTCATGCGCGCGATTAAGGTCCTCGGCGACGTCTTCGTGCCGATCATCCCGGCCATCGTGGCGTCGGGCCTGCTGCTCGGCATCATGAGCGCCCTGAGCTTCATGGACACCAACGGCTTCATCAGCCTGAACACCGACAACGCGTGGTACCAGATCCTGAACCTCGTCTCCAACACGGCCTTCACGTTCCTGCAGATCCTCATCGGCTTCTCGGCGGCCAAGGCCTTTGGCGCCAACCCCTTCCTGGGGGCCGTCATCGGCATGATCCTCATCAACCCAGCGCTGCAGAACGCCAACACCGTGGCCACGGAGGGCGTCCAGCAGACCTACTGGGTCATCCCCGGCCTCTACTCCATCGAGTGGACCGGCTACCAGGGCCACGTCATCCCGATCGTGGTGGCCTGCTGGATCCTCGCCTTCTTCGAGAAGCGCCTGCACAAGGTGGTCCCCGAGGCCTTTGACCTGTTCGTGACCCCGCTCGTGTCGGTGGCCGTGACCGCCTACATCACGATGCTCGCCATCGGCCCGATCTTCGTCTGGGCCGAGAACGCCATCCTCGGCGCCATCCAGTGGCTCATCACGCTGCCCGCCGGCATCGGCTCGCTCATCATGGGCGCCCTCTACGCGCCGACCGTCGTCACCGGCATCCACCAGATGTACACCACCATCGACCTCGGCCAGATCGCGCAGTACGGCGTCACCTACTGGCTGCCGCTCGCCAGCGCCGCCAACATCGGCCAGGCCGGCGCCGCGCTCGCCGTGGCCTTCAAGACCAAGAGCGTCAAGACCCGCTCGCTGGCCCTGCCCTCCTCGCTCTCCGCGTTCATGGGCATCACCGAGCCGGCCATCTTCGGCGTGAACCTGCGCTTCTTCAAACCCTTCGTCTGCGGCTGCATCGGCGGCGGCGTGGGCGCCATGTTCGCCTCGATCGTGGGCCTGGCCGCCAGCGGCACCGGCGTCACCGGCATCTTCGGCCTGCTGCTGTGCCTCAACCAGCCCGTCCAGTACGTCATCATGTTCCTCATCGCCGGCGGCCTTGGCTTCGGCCTGACCTACGTGGTCTTCCGCGACCCCGAGGACGCGCCCGCCGCTCAGGCGGCGCCCGTCGTCCAAGCGTCCGTCTCCGCCCCCGCGGCCGACGTCGCCGACGCCGCCGCCCTCTCCGCCGCCGCGGCCGACGCCGCCGTCGCGGCCGTGAGCGCCGGCGTGCAGCACGAGCGCTCGGCCGAGACCCTGGCGTCCCCGCTTGCCGGCGAGGCCATCGCGATGGCTGACGTGCCCGACCCCGTCTTCGCGAGCGAGGCCATGGGCCCCGGCGCCGCCGTGCGCCCCAGCGAGGGCAAGCTCTACGCGCCCGCCGCGGGCACCGTCACCGTGCTCGCCGAGACCGGCCACGCCCTGGGCATGACCACCGACGCCGGCGCCGAGGTCCTCATGCACATCGGCATCGACACCGTCAACCTCAACGGCGCGCCGTTCACGCCGCACGTGGCCGTGGGCGACCACGTGGACGCCGGCCAGCTGCTGATGGACGTGGACCTCGAGCAGATCCGCGCCGCCGGGCTCGACCCCGTGACGCCGGTCATCGTCACCAACGCTGACGCCTACGCCCAGGTGACGCCCCACGTCGGTGCAACCGTCACGCCGGGCCAGCCGCTCGTCGAGCTGAGCTAGCCTGTCCGGGGGCCCGCGTCCCCTCAGAACTCTCCCCCACGGGGGCGGCCCGACCGGGCCGCCCCGCGTCGCAGCTAAGGAGCACGCATGCACGACACCTGGCGGATGGGATTCCACCTCATGCCGCCCACGGGCTGGCTCAACGATCCCAACGGCCTCTGCCAGTTCCGCGGCACCTACCACGTCTTCCACCAATACAGCCCCGACTGGCCCGCTCCCGGGGCCGCGCGCGGGTGGGGACACTTCGTGAGCGACGACCTCGTGCGCTGGCGACACCTCGGCATAGCCGTGGCGCCCGACACCCCCGACGAGGCGAGCGGCTCCTACTCCGGCTGCGCCGTCGTGCTGCGCGGCGCCGCCCCGGACGGGGACGACCTCATGCGCCTCTACTACACCGGCAACGTCAAGGAGCCCGGGGACCACGACTACGTGCGCACGGGCCGCCGCTCCACGCAGATCCTCATAGAGAGCGCCGACGGCGTCGCGCTCGGCGAGAAGCGCGCGCTGCTGCGCACCGGCGACTACCCCGCCTTCTGCACCCGCCACGTCCGCGACCCCAAGGTCTGGCGGGAGGACGGCTCGTGGTGGATGCTGCTCGGGGCCCGCGACATCGACGACCGGGGGCTCGTGCTGCGGCTGCGCTCCGACGACGGGGTCGCGTGGGAGTACGCGGGCGACGCCCGCCCCCGGGAGCCGCTTGGCTACATGTGGGAGTGCCCCGACCGCGTGGCGCTGGACGGCCGCGAGTGGCTCTCTGCGTGCCCGCAGGGGCTGCAGTCCCTGCCCTGGGCCCACGGCATCCGCGACCACGCCGGCTACCTGCCCGTCCCGGCGGGCAAGAAGCTCGCGGGGACCGGCGAGCTCGTCCTCGACGGGGGCTCGCTGCGCCTCTGGGACCATGGCTTCGACTTCTACGCGCCGCAGACCTTCGTGGACGAGTCGGGCCGCACGCTGCTCATCGGGTGGATGGGCATGCCGGAGGCCCCCTACGAGAGCGCGCCCGACGGCCTCTCATGGTGCCACTGCCTCACGGTCCCGCGCGAGATCACGGCGGGCGCGGACGGCGCGCTGCTGCAGCGGCCGGCCCGCGAGCTCGAGACTTTGCGGGGAGCCGCGCACAAGCTCACGGACGGGGACGAGCTGCGCCTGGGCGAACACCGCGCGGACGTGGTCGCGCACGGCGCGGGCGGCCCGCTCGAGCTCGCCCTCGACGGGGCGCTGCGCGTGACGTGCGCGGACGGCGCGGTCCGCCTGTCCTTCTCGGACGATGCCGTGGGCGTCGGGCGCACCGAGCGGACGGTCCGCACGGGCGCGGTCCGCGACCTGCGCGTGCTCGTCGACAGCTCGGCCGTGGAGGTCTACGCCAACGACGGCGCCGCGGTCCTCTCGACGCGCTGGTTCCCGCGCGCCGACGCGCTTGACGTGGCGCTTTCTGGCGACGTGCGGGCAACGGTCTGGGAGATGGGCGACGGCATGGCGGGAACGTACTAGCGGCGCGGGTCCATCTCGCCTCGCTTCTCCCCCATTAACCCGCAAAATCTGACAAATCCATTTTCACCAACTGCGATTATATGAAAATGAAATCTTTTTTTGCGGGTTGTTGGGACCAGGGACGCGACCCGGGACGGAACCCAGGGGCGCGAAACGGGCGAGAAGAACGACCCGCAGCAACCGAATTGTCGCGCCCCCGGCCGCGCATCGGGGCTATCCTGCACGTGGGGGCCGCGTGCGCGCGGCAGGGGGCGTATCAGTCACGCGAGAAAGGACACGCATGTACTCTGTCAGCGCACTGGGCGAGCTCCTGATCGACTTCACCGACGCCGGGACGTCCGCCGGGGGCCAGCGGCTCTTTGAGCGCAACGCCGGCGGCGCCCCCGCCAACGTGCTCGTGGCGCTCCAGAAGCTCGGCCACAAGACGGCGTTTCTCGGCAAGGTCGGCGACGACATGCACGGCGCCTTCCTGCGCCGCACGCTCGAGGAGAACGGCATCGACACGCGCGGTCTCGTCACCGACCCCGACGCGTTCACCACGCTGGCGTTCGTGCAGCTGTCGCCGGACGGCGAGCGCGAGTTCTCGTTCGCGCGCAAGCCGGGCGCCGACACGCGCATCACCCCCGACGAGCTGGCCCGCGACGTGATCGCCGACTCGCGCGTCTTCCACGTGGGGTCGCTGTCGCTGACCGACGAGCCGGCCCGCTCGGCCACGCTCGAGGCCCTGCGCGCGGCGCGCGCGGCCGGCTGCGTGACCTCCTACGACCCCAACTACCGCGCCAACCTCTGGCCGAGCGTCGAGGCCGCGTGCGAGCAGATGCGCGCCGTGGTGCCGCAGATGGACCTCATGAAGCTCTCCGACGAGGAGTGCGAGCTGCTCACCGGCGAGCGGGACCCCGAGGCCGCGGCCGTGGCGCTCCTGGCAAAGGGCCCCAAGGTCGTGGCCGTGACGCTCGGCGCGGGCGGGGCCTACGTCGCCTGCGCCGACGGCGGGCGCGAGGTGCCGGGCTTCCCGGCCGACGCCGTGGACGCCACCGGCGCCGGCGACTCGTTCTGGGGCGGCTTCCTGGCCGGCTTCTGCGAGGGAGGCAAGGCCCCGGACGAGGTGGGCGTCGAGGACGCGGCCGCCTACGCGCGGCTCGGCAACGCCGTGGCGTCGCTGTGCGTGCGCCGGCGCGGCGCCATCCCCGCGATGCCGGAGCGCGCGCAGGTCGAGGAGCTTCTCGCCGAGTAGCCGAGAGGCGAGAAGCGCCGTTCGTCACCCCTTCCCCGAGAGGAGCGCATGAGCACCGACACATCTGACGCCGTCGCCCCCGACGACGCGCCCTTCACGGATGACGCGCGGGCGCTCGAGCGCGCCGACGACGGCCTGGCCGCGCTCGCCGCGCGACGCCGCGACCGGTGGTACCCCACCTTCCACATCGCCGCGCCGGGCGGCTGGATCAACGACCCCAACGGCCTCTCGTACTTCCGCGGCCGCTGGCACGCCTTCTTCCAGCTGCACCCCTTCGGCACGAGCTGGGGTCCCATGCACTGGGGCCACGTCTCGAGCGCCGACCTCGTGACCTGGCGGCGCGAGCCGGTGGCGCTCGCTCCGAGCCTCGAGGCCGAGCGCGCCGGCGTGTACTCGGGCTCGGCCGTGGTGGGGACCGACGGGCTCCTCCACCTCCTCTACACCGCGCACCGCTGGCGCAACGGGCGCGACGAGGGCGCCGGCAACCTCGAGGTCCAGTGCGCCGCCACCTCGCGCGACGGCGTCCGCTTCGAGAAGCGCGGCGTGGTGGTGGGCAACCCCGACGGCCTGCGGGACTTCCGCGACCCCAAGGTCTGGCGCCAGGGCGACGCCTGGTGCATGGTCGTGGGCCGGCAGGCGCCGGACGGGCGCGGCGAGATCGTGCTCTACACCTCGGAGGACCTCGCCTCGTGGTCGTGGGGCGGCGTGCTCTATCGCAGCCCTGACGAGAGCGTCCGCATGCTCGAGTGCCCGGACCTCTTCGAGCTCGTCTCCCCCTCCGGGAGACGCCGCTGGGCGCTGTGCTTCTCGGCCATGGGAGCGCGCCCGAGCGGCTACCTCATGCGCAACCGCGACAACGCCGGCTACCTGGTCGGCACGTGGGAGCCGGGGGCGCCGTTCCACCCCGAGACGGAGTTCCTCCCGCTCGACTGGGGGCAGAACTTCTACGCGCCCCAGACGATGGGGGCGCCCGACGGCCGCCGGCTCATGTGGGGCTGGATGCGCCCGGCCGGCGCGCTGCCGGTGCAGGACGACGGCTGGTGCGGGCAGCTCACAGTGCCGCGCGAGGTCACGCTGGCGGACGACGGGACGCTCAGGTTCCGCCCGGCGCGCGAGCTCGCGGCGCTGCGGACGGAGTCGGGGGTGCTCGGGGCGACGGAGCTGGCGCCCGACGAGGTGCGCACGGTCCTCGAGGACGACGGTGGCGCCCTCGAGGTGGAGCTCACGCTCGACCTCGCGGCGTCGACGGCGGAGCGGGCGGGCCTGTGCGTCCACGCGACCCCCGACGGCTGCCACACGCTCGTGGCCTACGACGACCAGACCGGTCGCGTGGTGCTCGACCGCCACGCCGTGGGCGCCGGGGAGCGCGGGTACCGCGCGGCGCCCCTCGGCCCGGGCGAGCTCGCGGACGGCACGCTCGTGCTGCGCGTGCTCATAGACCGCGGCTCGGTGGAGGCGTTCGTGAACGACGGGACCCAGACGCTGAGCGCCTACAGCCTGCCCTCGGACGGCCCGCGCGCCGTGCGGCTCGTCTCGGAGGGCGGCACGCTCGCCGTGCGCTCGCTGGTCTGGCACCGGCTGCGCTCGATCGGGCTCGACGGGCGCGCGTCGGCGCCCTGACGGCGGCGGCCCCGGTCCCGGCGCGCGGGCGGCGCCGCCGGGAGCCTAACCGAGCTCCCGCAGCAGCTCGCGCAGGGCGCCCTGCACCGAGTGCTCCGAGTTGGGGCCAATCACGCGCTCCGCGACCTGCTTGAGCGAGTAGCGCGCGTTGTCCACCACCACGGGGTGCCCCACGAAGCGCAGCATCGAGTAGTCGTTCATCGAGTCGCCGAAGGCCATCACCTCATCGGCCTCGACGCCGAGGTAGCGCATCACCTGCGCGAGGCCGGTCGCCTTGCTCACGTGCGCGGGGACCACGTCGATCCAGCGCGAGCCGCTCGGCAGGAACGTGAACCAGTCGCCGAGCTCGCGCTCGAGCACGTAGGCCATCTCGGTGATGAGCTCGGGCCGGTCGCAGCAGACGGCCGCCTTGATGATGCTCACGTCGGGCGAGGGAGGATCGTACACGCGCACGGCCGAGCCGAGGTCCTTGTCGAGCTCGGAGATGTAGGAGCTCAGGTCGTCGATGAGATAGGTCGCGTCCGCCTCGTAGACGGCCAGGTGAAGGCAGTCGAAGAGGTGGCAGGTCTCAAAGAGCCGCTGGACCGAGAGCGTCGAGAAGACCTCGCGGTCGAGCAGGCGGCCGTCGGCGTAGACCTGCGTGCCGAGCGAGGCGACGTAGCTGATCTTGTCGGCCACCGGGCCGAAGAACCAGCGCAGCGTGTCGTAGCGCCGCCCCGAGCTGGCGACGAAGTGCACCCCGCGCTCCGCGAGCTCGCTCACGAGCGAGAAGGTCTCCTCCGGGACGTTGCCCCCCTCGTCAAGGAGCGTGCCGTCCATGTCCGACGCGATGAGCTTGATCATGGGGCTCCCCTCTCGGCGCGCGCCCAGGGCGGCGCGCGGTCCGTGCACGATTTATGGAATCGTTCTCATGCTCACGCTGCGCGCGCGGCGCGTCAAGTAAGGACGTCCCGAGCGGTGCGCGGGGTCTCGTGAGCGCGCGGCTACCGGTTGGCGACGAGCGCGCTACGCTCGCGGGTGCCGACGGGCCCGAGCCTCATCTTAAGGTTTATGGTGATGCCACCGTCCCCCCGAGAGGAGCCCATGCTCGAGCTTCCCTGTGACATCACCGACCCGCTGGGGCTGCACGTGCAGCTCGCGGTGCTGCTCGCCAGCGAGGCGCAGCGCTGGCGCAGCCACGTGACGCTCGAGCACGCCGGGCGCGTGGTCGACGCCTCGCAGCCCACGGCGCTCATGATGCTCGGGGTGCGCACCGGCGAGCACGTGGTCGTCCGCGTGGAGGGCCCGGACGAGAACACCGCCGCCGCGGCGCTCGGGCGCATCGTCCAGACGTTCTAGCCCGCCGCTCTAGTTCGCCGCCCCGTCCCGGAGGCGCGGCGCGAGCGCCTCCGACCAGCGTGCCACCAGCCGCTCGAGCGACCACGACGCGTTGGCCGGGCTCGTGGACGGCAGCACCTCGGCCGGCATCCCGCACGCGCCCTCCAGCCAGCGGCGGTACAGGCGCCCGGCCGTCCCGCCGTTGCAGAGCACCGCGCGGATGGGCGCCGCGCGCAGGACGCGGCCCACGTCGTTGGGCACCACGTCGCGGATGGAGGCGTCCGACGAGCCGCGGATCTCGCAGCTCTCGATCACGTCCCAGAGCGCGATGCCATGGCGCAGCAGCAGCGCGCGCTTGGCGGCCACGTCATCGTCCGCGGGCGGCTCCTCCCCCACCGCGGCGGCGATCACCCTCCAGAACCGGTTGCGCGGGTTGCCGTAGTAGAAGCGCTGCGCGCGGCTGGCCACCGAGGGCAGCGACCCCAGCACGAGCACGCGGCTCCGCTCGTCGAAGACCGGGTCGAACCCGTGGTGTATGCGCTCGTAGTCGGCCATGCGGCCATGGTAGCGCAGCGAGGCGGGCCGCGGGGCGGGGTCCCTCTCGCCCTGACGGCCCACCTCCCCTCTCGTCGAGTGCACGAAATTATTGATATAGCGGCGGTCTCCGGCCCCCGGGGCTTCTCGCGACCTGCGCTTTTGTTGGCGAGAAGCGCGCCCGTGCGGCGTGAGTATCAATAATTTCGTGCACTCGATGCGAGCGCGGCCGCAGCGGGGCATCTCGTCATCACTGTGCGCGACGTCCCTCCCGCCCGCGGTGCATGCCGGACACGGGAGGGACGTCGCGTTTGCGGGCCCGCTCTATGCGTGATTCGCGTCGCAGGCGTGGCACTCCATGACGGCGGAGATGCGCCCGCCATGGGCCTCAAGCTCGGCACGGCACGTCTCCGCGCTCCTGTCGAGAAGAATCATGCAGATGGCCACCTTCACGTTCCCGCTCTCGGCGAGCGCCTTCTCCGCTCGTCCGTCGGAGCAGCCGGTCGCTCGCACGATCGTGCGCCGCGCGCGGTCGCGGAGCTTCTCGTTGGTGGGCCTCATGTCCACCATGAGGTTGCCGTAGACCTTGCCAAGCTTGACCATGGCCTCGGTCGAGATCATGTTGAGCATCATCTTCTGGGCCGTTCCGGCCTTCATGCGCGTTGACCCGCAGATGGCCTCTGGACCGGTGACGCACTCGACGGCATGATCGGCATGTGCGGAGAGCTCGGCCCCCTCGACGCAGCTGAGCGCCCCGGTGAGCGCGCCACGCGCACGGGCCTCGTCCAAGGCGCCGATCACATAGGGGGTGCGCCCGCTTGCCGCGATGCCCACGACCGCGTCGTGCGCCCCGACGCCCAGCTCGACCATGTCCCGCGCACCAAGGTCGGCCCGGTCCTCCGTGCCCTCCTTCGCCCTCCAGAAGGCCTCCGGCCCGCCCGCGAGCACGCCCTGGACGGTCTCGGGGGAGACCCCGTAGGTGGGCGGGCACTCGCTCGCGTCGAGAACGCCGAGCCGGCCGGACGTGCCGGCTCCCACGTAGATGAGCCGGCCCCCATCCGCGATCCGCGCGGCGACCCCATCGACGAGCTCGGCGAGCTCGGGCAGCACCGACTCGACGGCCCGAGCGACGCCGCGGTCCTGCTCGTTGATCGCGCGCAGCGCGTCGAGCGTGCTCAGCTCGTCGATGTGCGCGCAGTCGGGGTTGACCTGCTCGGTGGTGAGCCTGCCCAGGTCTCGCGCGCTCATAGTCGGCCCCTGTTCGCCAGCGCCTCCACATAGCGGCTCGTGATGATCTCGGGGCGGGTTATCGAGGTGCCCACGACCACCGCGAGCGCCCCGGCGTCGAGCATGTCGATGGCGTCCTGCTCGCAGCGGACCTTGCCCTCGGCGATGACGGGCGTGTCCGTGATCTCTGTGATGTCGCGCACGAGGTCGATGGCGGCGCGCGTCACGCTCGCGCTCTCGGCTGTGTAGCCGGCGAGCGTGGTCGAGATGAGGTCAAAGCCCACCGGCAGCACGCCGCGCGCCTCCTCGAGCGTGGAGATCTCCCCCATGACGAGCACGTCGGGATACTCCTCGCGGATGCGGCCGACGATGTCGGTGACCTGCTCGCCCCCGGGTCGCCGCCGCGGGGTCGCGTCGAGCGCGATGATGTCGATCCCCACCTCAAGAATCTCGCGCGCCGACTCCCACGTGGGAGTGATGTAGACGTCGTACTCGTCGGAGAACTGCTTGTTGATGCCAATGATCGGCAGGTCGACGCGCTCCTTGATGGCCGTGATGTTGTCGGCCCCCGTTGCACGGATGCCGGCGGCGCCCCCCTCCATCGCGGCACGGGCGAAGGCCGCCATGATCTGGGTCCCGTACATGGGCCAGCCGACGCGGGCCTGGCACGAGACGATGAGCCTGCCGGAGAGGCTGGCGAGAAGCTCCTGGTTCTTGTCAGTCATCAGAACAGTCCAATCGCCTTGCCGGCAATGCCGAGCACGAAGCTGATGATGATGCAGGCGTACATGCCCTTCTCGCTCTTGCGCAGGATGCCGTAGTAGCCCAGGACGAGCAGCAGCGGCAGCAGGCTCGGGACGAGGGAGTCCAAGATGGTCTGCAGGTTGATCTCGGCGCCGCCGATGGTCCAGGTGGCGGCGATGGAGAGCTTGACGAAGCCCACAATCATGGCGCCGACGACCATCATGCCCACGATCGTCGCGGCCTCGACGAAGCGGCGGATGAGGTCGGAGCTCTGCATGCGCGCCACGAGCTTGGTGCCCCACTCGTAGCCGTACTTCACGAAGAGCCAGCGGGAGATCACGTTGAGCGCCACGTTGGGGACGATGAACACGATGGGTGCGATGGGGTTGCCCTCAAGGGCGAGGGAAGCCGCGATGGCCGCGAAGATCGTCATGAAGGTGGCCTTGAACACGGAGTCGCCGATGCTCGAGAGCGGGCCCATGAGGGCGGTCTTGGTGGAGGAGATGGCCTCGGCGGTGATGTCCTTGCCGAGCGCCTTCTGCTCCTCGAGGGCCAGCGTCACGCCGAGGACGGCGTTGCCGGTATAGGGGTGGCAGTTGAAGAACTCGTTGGCGCGGCCCATGGCCTCCTTGAAGTCCTCGGGGTTCGGGTAGAGCTTGCGCAGCGCCGGAATCATGGCGTAGCAGAAGCCGAGCGAGCAGTAGCGCTCGTAGTTGATGGACGTCATGATGAACAGCGACCGCACGAAGGTCTTGACCAGCTCGGCCTTGGAGAGGATGTGCTGGGTCGCGTCGGGAGCCGGCTCGCCCTCGGTGGCAAAGTCATCCTCGTCGTCAAAGCCGTCGTCGAGGGCGCTCGGGGCCGACGAGGCCATCTTCTGCATCGCGCAGACGAGCGCGACGGCGATGATGGAGACCGCGAGCACGGAGAGGCCCATGTAGACCGCGGCAACGAAGCCGATGGCGAAGAACGGCCAGTAGCCCTTGAAGTCCATCATCTTGAGCAGCATGGCCATACCAACGGCCGGAAGGATGCCGGAGGCGACGGTGAGACCGTCGGTAAGGACGGCGGGCATGCCGGCAACGAGGTTGCTGACAAAGTCGCTGCCCAGATAGATGGCCAGGAACGAGGCGAGGAAGAAGATCAGGAAGAACACGACCAGGCCACAGAGGTGGATTCGCTCCACGGCGCGGTAGTTCCCGGACTGCACGTGCTTGTCGGCCGCGTGGATGAGAATGATGTTGACGTTCCAGGCGAGCATGATGAGCAGCTGCGCCAGCACCCCGATGGGCAGGGCGAGCGCGATGCCCACCTCGGGGTTGCCGCCACTCGTGATTGCGAAGACCGTGGAGATGATGCCGGCGATCTGCGCGTTCGGGGGAACCGAGCCGCCGATGGGCAGCACGCCCATGTACATGAGCTCCACGGTGCCGCCCACGACGAGGCCCGTGGGCAGGTCGCCGAGGATGAGGCCGATGAGCGGTCCCGCGAAGATCGGGCGGGAGATCATCCAGTAGCCGTAGCCGTAGTTCTCGAGGATGAGAAGGCCGATGAACACACTCAGCCCCAATGCCGGTAAGAGTTCCATGACGCTCCTTTCGTGGTTCGTGCTCGTTTTGGCGTGTGGTGGACCTGTGCCTACAGCAGCGCCATCAGGTCCTCAGACGAGTCGCGCGGATGGGTGCGAACCTCGAGCCTCACCCCCTTCTCGGCCAGGGCGCGGAAGGTCTCCTCCATGTGCTCGTCCACATAGACGGTGCGGGACACCTGGCGCCGGCCCTCCTTGAAGTAGAGCCCGCCCACGTTGATCTCGTCGATGTGGGCTCCGAGCTCGACCATGCGCAGGTAGGCGTCGGGATGCTTGGCCACGACGAAGATCCTGCGCCTCTCGTACTTGGCGAGCAGGGCCGCTGCCCGCTCCTCGTCGGCGACGAAGCACTTGAGACCGGCGGGACACGCCATCTTGAGCAGGGAGACCTGCATCTGGTCACGTGCCGCCTCGGCATCTACGGCCATGACCGCCTCGCTCTTGTAAGCGGTGGTCCAGGCATAGGAGACCTGTCCGTGAATGAGGCGCTCGTCGATTCGGGCGATGGTTATCATGACTTCCTCCTAGGGTCGGCTGCCCCCACGATACGTGCTCAAAAAATGTGTTTCTAGATTCATATGACAAACAGATACAAAGTTTCAGTTGACAGCGAGAATGATTCAGCTCAAAAGAAAGAAATCGCAGGTGAGACACTCGCTCAATGGGTGTGGCACAAAAAGTTCCAGTTTGCTAGCCAAGCGCCGTACGGCTGATTTGCCGGACCGAGCGGTCGTAGTCCGAGGTGATGAAGAGCGTGTAGAGCAGATCGACCATGTAGAGCTGCGCGGTACGCGAGGCCATCGCACCGGCCCTCTGGAGCGACTCGCGCGCCGTGACAAAGAGCCGGCAGGTGGCGAGCCGGCTCACCGAGTTGCGGTCCGACTTGGTGAAGCTGATCGTCGGGGTGGCGTTGTCCTTGAGGATGCGCGCGATGACGCGCATCTCGGGGCTCTCCCCCGAGTAGGAGAAGATGAGGCCCACGTGGGACGCGTCCGAGTTGATGGCCTGCACCTTCTGTCGGTCATAGTGCTGGTGGACGATCGAGCACTTCCCGACGCGCGTGAACTTGGACTCGGCGTCAAGGGCAACGAGCAGCGAGGCGCCCACGCCATAGAAGTCGAGGATGGAGGCCGCGCGGATGAGGTCCACCGCCTGGGCGAGCGCGTCGAGGTCAACGAGCTCATGGGTCTCCTGGATGGTCTTGATCGAGATGTTGGTGAGTTTCTCGACAACCTGGGCCGGGGTGTCCTCGGGCTCGATGGTCGTGGTGTCAAGGTAGGCAAGATCGATCGTCTCGAGGTGGTTGACCTCCTCGGCGAGCATAAGGCGCAGGTTGGCGTAGCTGGAGATGCCCACACGCTTGCAGAGGCGCGAGACCGTGGACGGCGAGGTGTAGGCGGCTTCCGCAAGCTCGTAGACCGTCGAGGAAAGCGCGCCGCGCGGGTCGGCGATGATGGCGTCGCGGACCTGGGCCTCAGCGGGCGAGAGGCTCTCGCAGTCCCGAAGCTTGATGAGCACCCCCATGGATGGCCTCCGTCCCTCGTCCGTTGCGGACATGGTAGCAGCGCGGGACGCTTGGGTGCGCGTGCGGCCAACCGTGCGGCATGTTGGCGCCTCGCGCCCTCCTCTCATCGAGTGCACGAAATTGTTGATATCCATCCCAGATCGGGGCGCTTCTCGTCAACAAAAGCGCAGGTCGCGAGAAGCCCCGGGGCTCAAAATCTGCCTCAATATCAATAATTTCGTGCACTCGATGCGAGCGGCGGGCACCACCGGGCGGCGGGCCAAACGGCGGGCCGGAGCGCGGCGAGAGGGCCGAGAAGCGCTAAGCTCTTCTCGGCACATCACCGAAAGGAGCCCCATGAACGACTTCACGTTCCAGTCCCCCACCCGCTTCGTCTTCGGGCGCGGCGTCACCGACCGCGTGGGCGCCGAGCTGGCCGCCGCCGGGCACGCCCGCGCGCTCGTGGTCTACGGCCAGGGGTCGGTCGTGCGCACGGGCACGCTCGGCCGCGTCACGGCCTCGCTCGAGGCCGCCGGCGTCGCGTACGCCGAGCTCGCCGGCGCCCGTCCCAACCCCGAGGTGACCCTCGTGCGCGAGGGCGTCCGGCGCGCCCGCGAGCTCGGGGCCGACGTCATTCTAGCCGTGGGCGGCGGCTCGGTCATCGACACCGCCAAGGCCATCTCGCTCGGCGTGCCCCACGACGGCGACGTCTGGGAGCTCTTCGCCAAGCGCGCCCGGCCCGTCGCCGAGGGCAAGCCCGCCGTGGCGAGCGTGCTCACGATCCCGGCCGCCGGCTCGGAGGCCAGCGACTCCTGCGTGATCAGCAACGACGAGCTCTGCCTCAAGCGCGGCCTCTCCAGCGAGCTCAACCGTCCCGAGCTGGCCTTCATGGACCCGGAGCTCACCTTCACGCTGCCCGCCTACCAGACCGCCGCGGGCGTCACCGACATGATCGCCCACATCCTGGAGCGCTTCTTCTCGGCCGCCGGCCCCGTGCCCGTGACCGACCACATCGCCTGCGGCCTGATCCGCACGCTCATCGAGGAGACGCCGCGCGTGCTGGAGCGCCCCGACGACTACGACGCCCGCGCCAACATCATGTGGGTCGGCACGCTCGCCCACAACGGTATCGCCGGCGTCGGGCGCAACGCGCAGCCCGCGAGCCGCGCGGGCGGCTGGGAGAGCCACGGTCTGGAGCACGAGCTCTCGGCCCACGACCCCAAGATCACGCACGGCGCGGGCCTGGCCGTGGTCATGCCCGCCTGGCTGCGCTACGTGAGCGACGGCGAGGCCGCCACGGAGCGCCTGCTCGCGCTCGGCCGCGAGGTCTTTGGCATCGAGCCCGTGGACGCCGAGACCGACGGCGTGGACGTGGCGCCCGAGGAGGCCGTCCGCGACGCGGCGCTGGCCACCGTGGACGCGCTGCAGGACTTCTTCGTCTCCATCGGCATGCCGCGCACCTTGGGCGAGCTGGGCGTGACGGCTGACGACGTGCCGGCGCTGCTCGCGACGCTCGAGCAGAACAAGGGCAGCGAGTTCGGCGAGATCCGCCGCCTCACGATGGACGACGCCCGCAGGATCTACGAGTCCGCGCTGTAGGCGAGAAGGACCCGGACGCGCGGCGGGGGCCGCGAGGCGGCGGTGCGACGTACCCCCTGACCTCGTCATCGTTCGGACCCGGACAGAATCGGGACGCGCGCGACGCGCGTCCCGCACCCACGCGCCCGCGAGCCGACACTCGCGGGCGCGCTCTTCTCGCTCACCGAAGCCCCGGCCGCCCGCCCGGCGGCGGCGAGCCCTCTCACCTGCGCGGTAAGACAGCGGTAAGACAGCGGTCGGGCAAGGGTGCCGCCGCACGGGATACGCTCCCCCACCCAGTCAGAGAGGGAGGAGCGAACATGTCAGACACCAGACGCAGACGATGGGCGCGCCGGGGGCGCGGACGCGTGGGAAGGAGGCTCGCGGCGGCCGCGGCGGCGCTCGCGCTCGTGCTCTCGGAGGCGCTCGGGGTCGCGGCCGCGGGGCGGACCGCGGCGCAGGCGGCCGAGCCCGCCGGGTCGGTCACCGTGACCTGGACGGGCGACTACCCGCGCGAGCTCGGCATGTACGACGGGACCGCACGGGGCACCTCGCGCTACGAGTCGAACGGGCTCGTGCTCTACTGCGCCGACGCCGGCCTCACGGGGCCCGCGGCCGGCACCACGCTCAGCGGGACCGAGCGCGGCGGGCTCACGCTCGACTACATCCTGCACTACGGCTACGGCGGCGCGGGCTACCGCGGCAACGTGCGCGGGCGCACGGGCGAGGCGGCGCAGGCGATCACGCAGCTCGCCGTCTGGTGGGCCACCAGCGCCCCCAACGGGCGCTGGGAGCGGCGCGCGCTGGCGGAAGAGGGCCGCGCCTTCTACGAGGAGGCGCGCTCCGCGGCGGTGGCGGGCGGCGCCTACGCGGGCTCGACCTGAATCTACGGCCAGCGCACGGAGACCATGCAGCGCATGGTGGGGCAGACCCTGCGCACCGGCGGCCTCGAGCTCGCCAAGGCGAGCGCCAACCCGGCCGTCTCGGGGGGCTCCGGGCTCTACAGCCTGGCCGGCGCCGAGTACGGCGTGTACCGCGACCAGGGCTGCACGGACCTGGCGACCACCCTCGTGACGGGCGCGGACGGGCGCGCGAGCGCCGACGGCCTGGCCATCGGGACCTACTACGTCCGTGAGATCACGCCGCCGCGCGGATACGCCCGCGACGAGGCCGTGCGCGAGGCGACCGTGGGCGCCGAGGGCCGCGCGATCGTGACCGCGACGGACGCTCCGCAGGTCGCGCGCGTGGGCGTGCTCGTGCGCAAGACCGACGCCGACACCGGCCAGGCGCTGCCCCAGGGCGACGCGTCGCTGGCCGGCGCCGAGTTCACCGTCCGGCACTACGACGGCCTCTACGACGAGGTCGGCCAGCTGCCCGCCGAGCCGACGCACGCCTGGGTCATCCGCACGGGCGCCGACGGCACCGCCACGCTCGACGCGGCGCACCTCGTGAGCGGAGACGCGCTTCTCACCGACGCCGACGGCGCCGTGGTCGTGCCGCTCGGCACCGTCACGGTGCAGGAGACGCGCGCGCCCGAGGGCTACCTGCTTCCCGAGGGCGGCGGCATCACCCTCCGGAAGGTGACGGCGTCCGGGTCCGCCGAGGTCGTGGGCACCCTCGCCGAGCACGCGGCCTCCGAGCGGGTGGCGCGCGGCGGCGTGCGCGCGCCCAAGATCGACCACCAGCTCGCCGAGGGCACGGCGCAGGGCGACGCCACGCTCGCCGGCGCCGAGCTCACCGTCTACAACCGCAGCGCGGGCGCCGTGGTCGTGGGCGGGCGCGGCGTGGCCCCGGGGGAGGCGGCCCTCACCGTCGCCACCGACGAGTCCGGCGTCGCGACCTCGGCGGCCGACGCGCTGCCCTACGGCACCTACGAGATCCGAGAGACCGCCGCGCCGACGGGCTACCTGCTCAACGAGAGCTGGTCGGTGACCTTCTCCGTCCAGCGGGACGGCTCGGTGGCCGACCTCTCGGGCACGCCGCTCGCCGACGACGTGGAGCGCGGCGGCGCCCTGGTGCGCAAGACCGACGCCGAGCTGGGCGCGGCCCAGGGGGACGCCACGCTCGAGGGGGCCGTCATCTCCATCGAGAGCGCCTGCGCGGGCCCGGTGGTCGTGGGCGGCGTGACCTACCAGCCCGGTGACGTGGTCGCCACGATCTCGACCGGGGGCGACGGCGCGGCCGCGACCCCCGAGGCGACCCTGCCCTTCGGCACCTACGTCGCCCGCGAGCAGGCGGCGCCCACCGGCTACCTGCGAAACGAGGACTGGAGCCAGACCTTCGCGATCGAGCGCGACGGCCAGGTGGTCGAGGTCGGCCCGCTCGCCGAGGACGTCATGCGCGGCGGCGTGCGCGTCTCCAAGCTCGACCGCGAGCTCGCGGCAGCCGTGCCCCAGGGCGACGCCACGCTCGCCGGCGCCGAGCTCACCGTCTACAACCGCAGCGCGGCGAGCGTGACGGTGGGCGGCGAGCGGATCGAGCCGGGCGCGGCGGCGCTGACCATCGCAACCGACGAGTCCGGCATGGCGGCCACGGCACCCGACGCGCTGCCCTACGGCACCTACGAGGTCCGCGAGACCGCCGCGCCGACGGGCTACCTCGCTGACGGCGAGTGGTCGAGGACCTTCGAGGTGCGCGCCGACGGGCAGGTCGTCGACCTCGCCGACGACGTCGACGCGGTGCGCGACCAGGTGGCGCGCGGCGGCGTCGAGCTGCGCAAGAGCGACCGCGAGCTCGTGGGCGCCGGCGCGCCCGACACCTCGGTGGCGCTCGGCTCGGCCACGCTCGCCGGGGCGGTGGTGGAGCTCACCAACGTCTCCGAGCGCGCCGTGCTGGTCGGCGGAACGCTCTACGAGCCCGGAGAGGTGGTCGCCGCGCTCGTGACCGACGAGGCCGGGCGGGCCTCCACGGCGGCCGACGCGCTGCCCTTCGGCACCTACGAGGCGCGCGAGACCGTGGCGCCCACGGGCTACCTCCTCAACGAGGGATGGGTGCGCACCGTGTCCATCGACGCCGACGGCGCGGTCGCGGACCTCACCGCCGATGACCAGGCCGTTGACGACCAGGTCATTCGCGGCGACATCTCGTTCACCAAGGCCGAGGAGGGCAGCCAGCGGCGGATGGCGGGCGTCGCGTTCCTGCTGACGTCGCTCACCACCGGGGAGCGCCACGTCCTGGTCAGCGACGAGAACGGCATGGTGGACACCTCCGCGACGTGGCTCGCGCACACGGACGACACCAACGCGAGCGACGCGGCGCTCCTGGACGACGGCAGCGTCGACGACGCGCTGCTGAGCCCTGACCACGGCGTGTGGTTCTCGGGGAGCGCCGAGACCGGCACGGAGCCCAACGACGCGCTCGGGGCGCTTCCCTTCGACCGCTACCGTCTCGAGGAGCTGCCCTGCGCGGCCAACGAGGGTCACCGGCTCGTGGCCACGACGGTGACCGTGTCGCGCGACGCAGTCGACCTCGACCTGGGCACCATGGACGACGAGGTCGTGGAGCAGCCCACCATCGACACGACGCTGCGGTCCGACGCGACCTCGGACCACGACGCCCCCTCCCACGCCGACTCCACGCTCACCGACACCGTGAGCCTCGACCGCCTTCAGACGGGGCTCGACTACGTGGTCGAGGGCGAGCTGCGCCTGACCGAGGCGGACGAGGGCGGCGAGCCCGCGCCCGGCGAGCTTCTCGGCACGGCCGAGGCGGCGTTCACCGCGGACGGCCCGAGCGCCCAGGTCAGGCTGACCTACGACCTCCCGGGCACCCGGCTGGCCGGTCGCAGCGTCCACGCCACGGCGCGCCTGCTCCTGGACGGGCAGGTCGTGGCGACCCATGACGACGCCTCCGACGAGGACCAGACCGTCCACGTGCCAGCCGTCGCCACCAGCGCGCGCGACGCGGCCACGAACGCCTCCGGCGGCGGCTCCACGCCGGACCGGACCCTCGTCGACGAGGTCGCGCTCACCAACCTGATCGCGGGTCGCGCCTACACGCTGCGCTCGTCGGTCCACGCGCGCGAGGTCGCCGAGGACGGCAGCACCACCGACGGCGGCACGCTCAGCGGACCGGACGGCGGCGAGGCGGCGGCCGAGACCACGTTCGTGGCGAGCGCGGCGGACATGACGGTCGAGGTGGAGGTCCCCTACGACGGAAGCGGCCTCGACGGGCGCGACGTGGTGGCCTTCGAGGAGCTGCGCGACGAGAACGGCGTGCTCCTCGCCCTCCACGCTGACGTCGACGACGCAGGCCAGACGCTGCACGTGCCCGGCGTGGGCACCTCGGCGGCCGACGCCGCGGACGGCGACCACACCGTGACCGCCGACGGACGGGTCACCATCGTGGACACCGTGAGCTACGACAACGTGGTGCCCGGGCAGACCTACGAGCTCCGGGCCACGCTGCGCCGCCGTCAGACGGCGGAGGACGGAAGCGTGGTCGACGCGGGGCCGCTGCTGGACGCTGACGGCAGGGAGGTCCAGGCGAGCGCGACGTTCACGCCCGAGGAGGCGAGCGGCAGCACCGAGGTCGAGATCGGCTTCGACGCCAGCGGGCTCGACAGCGCGACGACGGTGGCCTACGAGGTGCTCCTCTGCGAGGGCTCGCCCGTGGCCGCGCACGCCGACATCACCGACGAGGGACAGACCGTGGAGCTTCTCGCCCCCGGCGACGAGCCCGCGCCCGCGGGCGGCGCCGACGAGGCCGCGCCCGCGAGGGGCGGCGGCGCCATGCCGCGCACCGGCGAGGCCGCCTCGGTCGTGGCGCCCGTGGCCCTGACGGGGCTGGCCGCGGTGGGCGGCTCGGTGGCGTGGAGGCGACGCCGCAGGAGGTAGCGCCCGCGCTCGAGACTCGGGCCCGTCCGGGGCGAACCGGCGGGCCCGAGTTCTGTGCAATCGTTGGTTTTTCTCGTCCCGGGGCCCGCGCGAGGATAATGGAGCGGTCGCACAAACGAAAGGAGCCCCATGGAGTCCGCGTTCTACGACTTCATCAACCAGTTCGGCTACCTCGCCGTATCCGGCCTCATCCTCTTCGAGAACGTGTTCCCGCCCATCCCGAGCGAGGTGATCCTGCCGCTCTCGGGGTTCTTCACCACCACGACCGACATGACGCTGCCGCTCGTGATCGCGGCTGCCACCATCGGCTCGGTCGTCGGCGCGTTCATCCTCTACGGCGTGGGCCGGATCCTCTCGCGCGAGCGCCTCACGCGCTTCTTCGGCACGCGCCCGATGCGCCTGCTGGGCTTCAAGCCCGAGGACGTCTCCAGCGCCGTGGACTGGTTCGACCGCAAGGGCCAGGTCACGGTACTCATCTGCCGCTGCGTGCCGGTGGTGCGCAGCCTCATCTCGATCCCGGCGGGCACGGCCAAGATGAGCGTCGTGCGCTTCACGCTCTACACGCTCGTGGGGTCGGCCGTGTGGAACACGGTGCTGTGCTGCCTGGGGGCCGCCGCCGGCAGTGCGTGGGCCACGGTCTCCGAGCAGGCCGAGTGGGTCTCCGACGTGGTCAAGTACGTCATCATCGCCATCGTGGCCGTCGTCGTGGTCTTCTGGGTGGTCAAGCGCATCATCCCCGCCTTCCGCGAGCGCCGCGCCGAGTAGCCGCCCCTCTCTCAGGCGCAGACCGTCAACTTCCCGCACCTCTCCCCCACCCCACCGCGCCGAGAAGGACGCCCGCTGATGTTGCTCCCGCCCAGACGAACGCCTTGGCCCCCAAAGTGTTCGTTTGACCGGGACTAAGCTACCTGAACCCGCCCGGACGAACGCTTTGGACCCGATTCCGTGCGTTTGGCCGGGACCACGCCGGCGAGCGGCTCGGCGAGAGAGGCCCACGCGGGTCCGAACGGGCCCACAGTCTTCTCGCCTCGAACCACTACCGGTGCCCAATGCGCTTCTCGGCACACACAATATCTTGTGCTTTTTGGCCGATGTTCATACCGTATAACTATTTGTCGCCCACAACCGCGCCCGTACGTGATAGGTTTGTCTGGCCGCGCCGCGGCACCCCCGCACACAGACGACCCAAGGAGCGTGAGCAGTGAGTCAGCAGGAGGCATGGGACGGCTTCGTTGGCGGCACCTGGCAGGAGCAGGTCGACGTCCGCGACTTCATCCAGCGCAACTACACCCCCTACGACGGCGACGAGTCCTTCCTGGCCGGCCCCACCGAGGCTACCACCAAGCTCTGGGACGAGGTCATGGACCTCTTCGAGCAGGAGCGCCAGGCCGGCGGCGTGCTCGACATGGACACCAAGGTGGTCTCCACGATCACGAGCCACCCCGCGGGCTACATCGACCGCCCGCTCGAGAAGATCGTGGGCCTGCAGACCGAGAAGCCCCTCAAGCGCGCGCTCATGGTCAACGGCGGCATCCGCATGGCCGTGGCCGCCTGCAAGCAGAACGGCTACGAGGTCGACCCCGAGGTCGTTGACTTCTACACCAACAAGCGCAAGACGCACAACGCCGGTGTCTTTGACGTCTACACGCCCGAGATGCGCGCGTGCCGCCACAGCCACATCATCACCGGCCTGCCCGACGCCTACGGCCGCGGCCGCATCATCGGCGACTACCGACGCGTGGCGCTCTACGGCGTGGACCGCCTGATCGAGGAGAAGAAGGCCGAGCACGCCGGCACCCAGAAGAACATGCGCGAGGAGGTCATCCGCCACCGCGAGGAGCTGGCCGAGCAGATCCGCGCCCTCGGCGAGCTCAAGGAGCTCGGCCAGATCTACGGCTTTGACATCTCGCGCCCGGCGGCCACCTTCCAGGAGGCCGTGCAGTGGCTCTACTTCGGCTACCTGGCCGCGGTCAAGGAGCAGAACGGCGCGGCCATGTCCATCGGCCGCAACTCCACGTTCCTCGACATCTACGCCGAGCGCGACCTCGCGCGCGGCACGCTCACCGAGGAGCAGGTCCAGGAAATCGTCGACCACCTGGTCATGAAGCTGCGCATGGTCAAGTTCGCGCGCACGCCCGAGTACAACGAGCTGTTCTCCGGCGACCCGCAGTGGGTCACCGAGTCGCTCGGCGGCATGGGCGTGGACGGCCGCTCCATGGTCACCAAGACCGCCTTCCGCTACCTGCACACGCTCGAGAACATGGGCACCTCGCCGGAGCCCAACCTCACCGTGCTCTGGTCCACGCGCCTGCCCGAGGGCTTCAAGCGCTACTGCGCCAAGGTCTCCATCGCCACGAGCTCGATCCAGTACGAGAACGACGACCTCATGCGCGTCTACCACGGCGACGACTACGCCATCGCCTGCTGCGTGAGCTCGATGCGCATCGGCAAGGAGATGCAGTTCTTTGGCGCGCGCGCCAACCTCGCCAAGTGCCTGCTCTACGCCATCAACGGCGGCCGCGACGAGAAGACCGGCGAGCAGGTGGGCCCGAAGTTCCGCCCGGTGGAGGGCGACTACCTCGACTACGACGACGTCATCGCCAAATACCGCGACATGATGGGCTGGCTCGCCGGCGTCTACGTCAACGCGCTCAACATCATCCACTACATGCACGACAAGTACTGCTACGAGCGCCTGCAGATGGCCCTGCACGACGAGCACGTGCACCGCTGGTTCGCCACCGGCATCGCGGGCCTCTCGGTGGTGGCCGACTCGCTCTCCGCGATCAAGTACGCCAAGGTCAAGGTCATCCGCGACGAGACCGGCCTGGTCACCGACTACGAGGTCGAGGGCGACTTCCCCAAGTACGGCAACGACGACGACCGCGTGGACCAGATCGCGCACGACGTCGTTGAGGTCTTCATGAAGTTCGTCCGCGAGACCGACACCTACCGCAACTCGGTGCCCACCACCTCGATCCTCACGATCACGTCCAACGTGGTCTACGGCAAGGCCACCGGCAACACGCCCGACGGCCGCCGCGCCGGCGAGCCGTTTGCCCCGGGCGCCAACCCGATGCACCGCCGCGACACCCACGGCGCCGTGGCGTCGCTGGCGAGCGTGGCCAAGCTGCCGTTCAAGGACGCGCAGGACGGCATCTCCAACACCTTCTCCATCGTGCCCAACGCACTCGGCAAGGACGGCGAGGTCATGTTCGGCGACCTCGACCTCGACGCCCTGGGCGTGGACATTCAGATCGAGAACCCCGCGCCCGACTGCGGCTGCTGCTAGAACACGTGGAAGAGCGTGGAGGAGGGCGACCCCTCCCCCCGCATCGAGAAAGGATCCGACATGACCACCGCAACCGTTGCCCCCGAGCAGGTCGACAACCTCGTCAACATGATCGACGGCTACGTCGAGGAGGGGGGCCATCACCTCAACGTCAACGTGTTCACCAAGGACACGCTGCTCGACGCCCAGGCCCACCCCGAGAAGTACCCGCAGCTCACCATCCGCGTCTCCGGCTACGCCGTGAAGTTCAACTCGCTCACCAAGGAGCAGCAGGACGACGTCATCAGCCGCACCTTCCACGAGTCGATGTAGCGTCACGGCGTTGGCCACCGACGACACGACACGCGCGGTCACGGACCCGCTCGCCATCCGCGGGCGGGTCCATTCCGTGGAGACGTTCGGCACCGTGGACGGCCCGGGCACGCGCCTGGTGGTGTTCTGCCAGGGCTGCCCGATGCGCTGCCTCTACTGCCACAACCCCGACACCTGGGAGTTCTGCCGCGCCGACGGCTCCGGGCCGGGCACGGACGTGACCGTGGCGGAGATCCTCGAGAAGTTCGAGCGCAACCGGCCGTTCTACCGGCGCGGCGGCATCACCGTCACGGGCGGCGAGCCGATGGCGCAGCCGGACTTCGTGGCGGCGCTCTTCCGCGCCGCGCACGCCGCGCCCGCCGGGCGCGTCCACACCTGCCTCGACACGAGCGGCGCCACGTTCAGCGCCGCGGGTGCCGCGCGCTTCTCGGCGCTCCTGGACGAGTGCGACCTGATGCTTCTGGACATCAAGACGTCGGACGCGGCGCAGCACGAGGAGCTCTGCGGCCTGCCGGCGTCGCACGCGCTCGAGCTGGGCGACGAGCTGGCGCGCCGCGGCACGCCCGTGGTGGTCCGCCACGTGGTGGTGCCCGGCCTCACCGACAGCGAGGAGGAGGTCGCCGGCGTGGGGCGCATCATCGGCGACTGGGACAACGTGGTGGGGCTCGACGTGCTCCCCTACCACACGATGGGGCGCGCCAAGTACCAGAGCCTGGGGATCGACTACCCGCTCGAGGGCGTGCCGGCCATGGAGGCGGCGCGCGCCAAGGAGCTGAGGCGCGTGGCGCTTCTCGCCCGCGCCCGGCGGCGTGGCAAGCGCAGAATGCGCTAGCAACCCCACACCATACAAAGACAGGAGCAGATCGGGGGTCCCC
>NZ_CBIFYV010000055.1:0-60137 GCF_966187215.1 Thermophilibacter sp. | reverse complement strand
CAAAAAACAACCCCCCCTTAGAAAATATTAACACAACCAAAAAGACGTGGGTGCGCTCCCCCTGTGGGGGGAGGGGCTGTCCGCCGGGGAAGGACTAGGAGCGGACGACCTCGGTCTCGGGCTCGGTGAGCGGGTTGGCCTTGTAGGTCTGCGTGCGCTCGTCATCGATCACGCCGGACCAGTTGAGGCCGAAGCAGAAGTCGTAGGTGTTGCCCTCGGAGTCCGTGTAGGGCTCCATGTCGCGCGGCACGTCCTCGAGCTGCTTGTAGACCTCGTCCATGCTTGCTGGCTGCTGGTGGGCAAGCACGCCGTACGGTTCGGACTGACCGGTGATGACACGTACGAACGCGGCGTCACTAATACCGGAGAAGCCGAACATCGGGTTCCTCCAGCCCATGAGGATCACGTCCGCGTACGGCTCGATCTCCGAGAAGACCATGGGCCGGTCGGCGTTGATAATGAGGATGAGCTTGGCGTCCTCGGGGAGGGCAGCCTTTGTCTGCATGACCAGGTCGAGCGACGCCTCGTTGAGCGCGTAGGTGGACTGACCGTACACCGAGCGGTTCTCATAGGTGCCAAACTCGTCCTCGGGGTTGAGGGACTCCTTGCGGACGTACTCGTTGTCGGCGGTGTAGGGACGATACTGAAGCGAGATGGGCCGATACGTGATGTTCTCGCCCGACAACCAGTTCTCGAGATCGTTGCCCTCGGCACCCTGGTAGGCGTCGTTGGGGTTCTCGATCTTGATGATCGCGAGTTTCACGTCCGAGAAATCCGTGCGGCGGATGATATCCGACTCCTGGTACTGGTTCTCGGTCTCGCCGTCGAACGGAGCGCCGGTGGGGTCTCCGACCTCGTCGGTCACGAGCGTGAAATTCTCGTTGAGCACGCCTTCGTCGAAGTCCAGATAGACCGAGGCGGGCTTGTTCACCGGATCAACGTTCTCCCACACCACCTGCGAGGGTGAGAAGGACAGGGGCACGTAGACCTTCGGCTTGTCGCCCAGACCAGCCTCCGAGATGGTCCCACCGGCGTTCTTGAGCATGACAACACACTTGTCGGAGGCATCGGCGCCAAACGCGGCGGCCGCTTCGCTCTCGAAGACCTCCTTGGCAGCCGTGCGGTCCGAATAGGGCTGGTCAAAGAGGTCGACCAAGATCTCGGTCCTAAAGAGCCTGCGGGCATTCTCGCGAAGGGTGGCGAGCGCCTGCTCCTCGCCCTGCTCATCCACCATAATCTGGTATGCCTCGGCGGCCACCTCGGGCTGGAAGCTTCCGCCGTGCTGAGAGATGCTGTTGTCCATCAGCTTGGCGAAGCGCTCGGCGACCGTGAGGTCCTTGACGCCGTTGGGTAGCGTCTCGAGGATGCCCCAGTCGGTGCAGAGCATGCCGTCATAGCCGAGGTTGCGCAAAATCGAGACATTGTGGTCCGAGTACGAGGAGCCCACGTACTCTCCGAGGGCGTCGGGCTCGTTGGGGTCATACGCGATGCCGTAGCAGGGCATCATGCCCGCAGCCTCACCCGTCTTGGAGTCGAGGTGCAGGCCGCCATCGAGAAACGGGATGAGGTGAGCGTTGAAGTTCGAGCCCGGGAACACGTTCCACTTCCCCGACTCGTAGTGGTCGCCGCGGCCACCTTCGGGGCTACCCTCGCCGACGAAGTGCTTGATCATGATTGCGCATGACTCACTGCCCCAGCCCTGATCGTCGGTCGCCTCGTCGTCACCCCACGTCGACTGCATTCCCGCGCCAAACGCCTTGACAAAGTCACGGTTGACGGCGGGGTCCTCGGAGACCGAGCCCGAGAGGCGCTCGCCCGTCGGCTCGGAGTAGACGTCGATCTGGGGGCCGAGCTCGAGGCGAATGCCCGCGGAGCGCCAGGCGCGTGAGAGCCACATGCCCGCCTTGCGCCAGACGTCCGGGTCCATCGCCGCCGCCAGGCCGTAGACCGGCGGAATCTCAAAGGTGTAGTACGGGTCGGTCGAGTTAAGGTACGGGATGCCGTTCTTGCTCTTCTCGCAGACCTCCTGGACCTCGTTGATCCATGCGACATGCGTGCCGTAGGACTCGATGTCGGGCTGGAAGCGCGTGACGCCGGCGCGCGAGCCCGCCTCCAACCAATCCATGGCATCGGGGTCGTCGCCCGTGCCGGACGAGGCGCCACCATGGAACAGCAGCGGGAAGATATCCTCGGCGCTCAGACTGTCAGCGAGGGCGCGCGCTCGGTCGTCAACCGGCTGGCGCCAGTCCTCCCACAGGTCAAGCTTGCCGTTGCCGTTCATGTCACGGAACGCGTACCCGTCAACCTGGATGATGCGAGCCGTGTCCATAACGCCGATCTCGGGGTATCCCTCCGGGTTTGTGGCGCGCGTCCAGCCGTCTCGGAGGGTCTCGGAGCTCCACTTTGCCTTGATGTCAGTGCCGTCGGGGTCGATCGGGTAAGAGTCCGCCGACGGCGCGGCCAGCTCGCTCCCCGACGGGGCGCCCTGTTCGCTGCAGCCCGCGAGGCCCATGAGTCCCGCCGCGACGGCTGACGTGGCCAAAAAGCCCCTGCGTGTGATACCTCTCATGACTCCTCCTCTGTATTGCGCTCTCTGGGGACGGGGCGCGGCCGTCCGGAGGGCCGCGACGAGGCCCGCCCCCGCTGTCTCATCTCGCTAGCCGTAGAAGTCGAACTGGATGGTGTCGAAGTCGGCGATGCCAAAGTCTGCGGCGTTGCCCTCGAGAGTCGCCTGGTCAACGACCGTAAGTGCAATGTCACCGCTTGAGAGGTGCAGCGTGATCTCAGACTCCGTGCCCTCCCAGGTGCCCTCGTCCGAGGGCAGGTCGGCATGGGCCTCGAGCGGCTCCACGGTGCAGGTGCCGTCCTGCTCGAGGTTGATGTCGAGCATCTGCTCCTTGGCAGACGTGTTCCCATAGATCGTGTTCCCCGTCGTCGAGACCGAGCCACGCCACTGTCCCCAGTAGGCGGCAAACGCGTCGAATCCGCCCGACTGCGAGGTGGTGGCGTCGTCACCCGTGGTGTTCGGTGTGGCCGCCTGGCCACCGTCGCAGCCGATCAGCGGCGCGCTCAGTGCGCATGCAAGGGCGCCGACCACAAGGAACTGCTTCTTCATGACTTCTCCTCCCTGGGCATGCCCGCCGATATCGGACGAGCCCTCTTGTCGTGGCTCCATTCAAGTACGGTCCCGCCCCGGACCGGGAACTTTGACCTGAAACGTCCGCGGCGTGTCCTGTGTGGTCACGGGCGGGCGCCGAGCGACGGTAGTATCCCCGAGTCAGCTCCCGCAAGCGCACACATGAGGTACATATGGACTAACATCATGCTTGAACTACACGTCTGAGCTGCGGTTGGTTTAGATATCCCAGGCACATCAACCGGGAGCTGCCGCGACGCGAGGCGCCCCGCCCCACGTCCTGAAGTGTCATCAGCCCGTCCTGTCCGGTCGTCGGTCGACCCTCTTGGCCGTCCCCCGCACCGGCAGACGGTCATGTCGGGGCCGTAGGCGCGAAACGGTATGATCGAGAGGGGATGCTGGGGCCACAGGACCACGGGAAGAGACCGGGATGATTCACACGCTCATCGTCGAGGACGAGGCGGAGGAGGCAGAGCGCCTCATCAGCTACGTGCGTCGCTACGGAGAGGCCCACAACGAGACCTTCCAGGTCACCTGGCTCAGGTCTGCCATGGACATGCTCTCCGAGAAAGCGCGCTACGACCTCGTCCTGCTTGACATCAACCTGCCCGGAATCAACGGCATGGAAGCTGCGCAGCTCATGCGCCTCTTCGACGAGGTGACACCGATCGTCTTCGTGACCAACCTCGCCCAGTACGCGGTCAAGGGCTACGAGGTCGGCGCCACCGGTTTCATCGTCAAACCCGTGACCTGGGGCAACCTCTCGCTCAACCTCGACCGGGTGATGCGCTCGATCCGCCAGAACGCTGGTCGCTCCGTCATGGTACCCACCGAGGACGGGCTTCGCGTGGTCCCCCTCAGTTCAATCGTCTACGTGGAGGTAACGGGACACCGTCTCACCTACCATCTCGAGAGCGACGCGCAGCTCGAGACGCGCGGGTCTCTCGGCCAGCTCGAGGAGGAACTCGCCGGCGCGCCCGTCGTGCGCGTGGCCAAGAGTTGCATCGCCAACATGGACAAGGTCTCGCTCGTGCGCGGACAGGGCCTCCAAATGTCGAACGGCGAGGTGCTGCGCATATCACGATCTCGCAAACGCGAGGTATTGGACGCCGTAACGGACTACCTGGGTGGTCGCAGGTGAACACGTTTCTTGCGCAGTGGTGGTCACTCGAGCCGCTCGTGCAGCTGCTGGTGCCGCTGGTCCTTCTCTGTCTGCGATTGCCGAGACGCTCGCGCACCGCCCTACGCGCGGGTGCCGTGCTCGTCGCGCTGCTCGCCCTGACGGTCGCTCCGCTCGCGACAGGAGCCGTTACGGGACTGGGGACGCTTGAGTCCTTCGTGGTCTTCTCGGCGCTGCTCGCCGTCTTCGTTGGCGCGGTCCTCTTCGTCTTCGACGTGCGCCCGTGGACGGCGCTGTTCTGCGCCACCGCGGCCTACACGTTGCAGAACATCGCGAGCGGCGTCCTGCTGCTGACGAAGATGCTCGTCACTGGCCGAGCGCTCGCGATACCCGACGAGCCGGTCGCGAGCCTCATCACCGTCGGTGTGCCGCTCGCAGTCTACCTGGGCGGCTACTGGCTCTTCGTCCGTCGTGTCACCGTAAAGGGCCTGCTCGACGTCGAGAACCGCCTTATGCTCTCTATGTTCGCCGTCGTGGTCGTCACGGTCATCGGATTCGACATCCTCATCAAGAGCGTCACCCTCGTGGGCATCCCCTTCCGCTACCTCGTGCTGCTGCGCCTCGTGCACCCCATCGTCTGCGTGTTCGTACTCTTCGCCGAGTACGAGCTGCTCTACGCCAAGCACGCGGACGACGAGCGCGCCGAGACCGAGCGGCTGCTCGCCGAGCGCGAGCGCCAGTACCGCCTCTCCCGCGAGAACATCGAGGCCATCAACATCAAGTGCCACGACATCCGCCACCAGATCCGCCAGCTCGCCGACGGCGGCGCGGCCGTGGACGGCGCCGTGCTCGCCGACATCGCGCGCGAGGTTGACGTCTACGACTCGTCCGTCGAGACCGGCAACGAGGCTCTGGACACCATCCTCACCGAGAAGGGCCTCACCTGCTCGGGCGAGGGCATCGTGCTCACGGTGGTGGCCGACGGCGCGGCGCTCGGCTTCATGGCGCCGGCCGACATCTACGCGCTCTTTGGCAACGCGCTCGACAACGCGATCGAGGCCGCGCGCGCCGTGGCCGACCCGGAGCGGCGCGCCATCTCGATCTCGGTGCGGCGGCGCGGCAACATGGTGGCCGTGAGCGTGGAGAACTGCTGCGCCGCCGAGCCGCGCTTCTCCGCCGAGGGGCTGCCGCTCACCACCAAGGCCGACACGGCCAACCACGGCTTCGGCGTGCGCTCCATGCGCGCGATCGCGCGGCGCTACGGCGGCTCGCTGCACGCCGGGGCGCAGGACGGCGTCTTCTACCTCAACGTCCTTCTCGCCGACCCGCGCGCGTGAGTCAGCGGCACAGGCTCCATTTCCAGGCGGGAACCACATGCACGCGCCGACCGGAACCCAAGTCGACCTCCCCCTCCTCACGCAGCGAGATCACCGTGCCCTCGCTGAGCCCCGTTCGCTCCATCGCGGCCCCGAGCGATCCGAGCTCGCGATTGCGCGTCCTGGGAGACCCCATGCCCGCTGTTACCTGTATGAGCTCATAGGGCTCCGAAGCGAGGGCATCGCCAACGAGAAAGTCAACCTTCTCGCGACGTGCACCGGGCACCGTGTAGGACGTGACCGTCTCGGCCCTTCCCGATCCCGTCCTGCGAAGAAGCTCCGCGAAGACCGCCGTCTCGAGACGCTTTCCCAGATCCTGCTGGTTGGCTCGCGAGCAGGCGTACGCCATGCCCGCATCGACCGCATAGACCTTGCTCGCGGCCGTCGTGCTGGGCGCGAGCGACGTGGCGTACTCGGGTAGGAGCGTGAGCAGGTGGGCCTGGCAGAAGAGGCGCACCGTCTCGCTGACCGTCTCCCACGACGTCCGGTAGCCGACCGCCCGTAATGAGTCGACGAGGTTGTTGACGGACAGCTCGCAACCCGTGTTGCGAAGACCGAAGAGCGCGATCTGGTTGGCGAGCGCGATGCCCACCCGCTCGTAGCGCTCGACGACGTCCCGCGCCGTCACGTCGCGCAGATACGACTGAAGGAGCGCGATGCGTTCCCCCGCGCTCATGCGCTGAACGCCGGGAAAGCCTCCGATGACGAGGTAGCGGTCATAGGCGGCCTCGAGCTCGACCCGCACTTGCGGCGAGACCGCGCCCACGCGCGCGAGCTCGTCCGACGGAGGGGCCTCGACACCCTGGAAGGCGCAGAACTCCCGAAACGAGAGCGGGCCCAGCGGGTGCTCGAGCGAACGGCCGCGGAAGCGAGACGCGATCTCGTCAGCCGAGAGCTTCGAGGACGAACCCGTGATGACGAGCGTCACGCGCTCGTGCTCCGCGACACGCTGGCAGAAGCCCTGCCAGTCATCGGCCTCCTGGACCTCGTCGAGGAAGAGGTAGCAGCCCTCGCGACGCGCGACCGGCACCTGTCGCCACCACTCCTCGACCACGTCGGAAAGCAGCGTGGACGGGGCCGGGCGGAGCCTGTCGTCGGCAAAGTTGAAGTAGAGAATGCGATCGCGAGAGACCCCGGCGGCGAGCAGCCGATTGATGAGCTGAAACGCGAGGAACGTCTTGCCGCAGCGACGAATGCCGGTGATGATGTGGACGAGATTGAAGGGCGCGGGTTCGGGCAGGCTCCCCACCACGTCCGTGCGCTCGACGGTCTCGGGGATGACAAAGGCGCGCGCCTCCTGAACGAGGGCGGCGTAGTCCTGACTTGTCGGGGACATACGGCCTCCAAACTTCTCGTCGTTGACGAGAAGTTTAGCAGATTACTTCTCGCCATTGGCGAGAAGTTCGTGGAAGCGCGCCTACCTCGACGGCATCACCCAGAACTTGAGCAGCGGGTAGCTCACCACCACGGCGAGCAGCGTGTTCACCACGCTCGCCACCGTGGCCGCCACGCCCGCGTCCAGGCCCCAGCCCTGGCACAGCGCCGTCACGCGCCCGGGCAGCACGAGGTTCACCACCACGATGACCACGGCCAGCGCGACGAAGCGCGGCGCGGCGGTCGAGAAGGACGCGTCGCTCCGGAACACCCAGCGCTTCTGCACCACGAAGTTGACCGCCTGCGCGAGCACCTCGGCCACGAGGAAGGTGAGGAAGGCGCCAAGCCCGCCGGAGCCGGGCGCGCTGTAGTCAAACAGCAGCAGCGAGAAGGGCTCAGTGATCCCAAGCGCCCCCACGAACACGGCCGTGCCCACCCACGTGGCCACGAGGCGCGTGATGGTCGAGACGTTGGACAAGACGTTGAACAGCACGAACTCCCAGAGGTCCGGGTGGCGCTCGCGCCAGCTCCCGAAGACTCCCATGCTAGGCCCTCCCCTCGTCGCCGTCCTGCCGGGCGAGAAGCGCGCGCAGCCGCGCGGAGCGCACGGCGTAGGCCGCGGCGGCGCCGACGAGGCGCACGAGGCCCACCACCCAGAAGCCGCGCAGCTCGCAGACGATGGCGTCGACCATCCCCATGCTCACGCGCCCGCCCGTCATCTTGGCTATGGCCCGCAGCGGCATGCCGTGGACGAACGCCACGTTGAGGTCGGGCCGGCCGCTCGCGAGGCTGCGCCGCCAGAGGCCGCGCACCACGGCGCCGATGGCCCAGCCGATCGGGCTTCTCCCGTGGCCGAGCTCGCCGAGCGTCAGGTTGCGGTCGACGCGCACGCGCCCGTCGGGCGGCTCGTGGCCGAGCAGCGCCGCGAAGGGGCCGTCTCCCACCGAGCGCACCTTGCCCGTGTGGTAGGGCCCGAGGTCGAGCCCTCGGTACGGGTCGGGCGCCCCGGTGCCGGCGAGCTCAATCGCGCGCACGAGGCGCACGTCGCGGCTCGAGGCCCCCGCGCGCAGCTCCCAGCGGCCGCCCTCGACCTCCCAGCGCCCGGTCCGGACGTTCCAGTGCTCGAAGGCGCGCCGGTCCACGCGCACCGTGACGCGCACCGACTCCCCGGGATCCAGCTCGACGCGAGCGAAGCCGGCGAGCTGCTGCAGCGGGCCGAACACCGCCCGGTCGCGCCGCGCCACGTAGAGCTGGACGACCTCGGCCCCGCGGACGGAGCCGTCGTTGGCGACCGTGAGGCTGACCTCGGACGGGATGCCGTCGTCGCCCAGCTCGCCGAGCTCGAGGCCGGGCCCGGGATACGAGAAGCTCGCGTACGAGAGGCCGAAGCCGAACGGGAACGCCACCGGCTCGCCCACGGTGTCGAAGTAGCGGTAGCCCACGTACGGTCCCTCGCGGTACTCGGCCACGCGGCCGCGCGCAGGGTAGCGCTCCGCGCCCGGCACGTCCTCGTAGCGCACCGGCCAGGTCTCGGCCAGGCGCCCGGAGGGGCACACCCGCCCCGTGAGCACGTCGAGCGCGGCCGCCCCGCCCGCCTGGCCGCCGAGGCCCAGCAGCACGAGCGCGGCCGCGTCGTCCAGCCAGGGCACCTCGACCGGGGCGCCCGCCGAGAGCAGCACCACCGTGCGCGGGTTGGCGCGCGCCACCTCGGCGAGAAGCGCGACCTGGTTGTCGTTCAGGCGCATGTCGAGCCGGTCCACGCCCTCGCTCTCCTGGGCCTCGGTGAGCCCCAGGCAGACCACGGCCACGTCGGCGCGTGCCGCGAGGCGGGCCGCGTCGGCCGCGAGCGCCGCGTCGGGGACGCCGTCGCGGCGGTACCCCGGCTCGAAGCCCACGAGTTCGAGGTCCGTCTCGCCGATCGCGTCGAGCACGGACTCCACGCGCGTCGCATTGACGGCCGACGAGCCGGCGCCCTGGTAGCGCGGGGTGCGCGCGAGGTCGCCGATCGCGGCCACGCGCGCGCGGGCGGCGAGCGGCAGCAGGTCGCCCTCGTTCTTGAGCAGCACCGCGCAGCGCGCCGCGGCCTCGCGCGCGAGGGCGTGGTGGGCCTCGGCGTCGAAGGTGGTGCCGGCATGCGCGGCTGGGTCGGTCGCGAGAATCAGCTCGAGCGCCTCGTCCACGCGCGCGTCGAGCACGTCCTCGGGAAGGCGCCCGTCGCGCACGGCGGCCGCGAGCTCGAGCACCGAGTCGGCGCCGGGGTTGGGCATCTCGAACGTGGAGCCGGCCGCGACGCCGGCCACGTGGTCGTTGGAGCCGCCCCAGTCGGTGACCACCGCGCCGTCGAAGCCCCACTCGTCGCGCAGGACGTCCTGGAGCAGATGGCGGTTCTCGTTGGCGTAGGTGCCGTTGACCAGGTTGTAGGAGGTCATGATCGTGCGGGGCCGCGCCTCGCGCACCACGCGCTCGAAGCCCGAGAGGTAGAGCTCGCGCAGCGTGCGCTCGTCGAGGACCGAGTCGCTCGTCATGCGGTTGGTCTCCTGGCTGTTGGCGGCGAAGTGCTTGGGGCAGGCGGCCACGCCGCGACTCTGCACGCCCCGCACGAACCCCGTCGCCAGCGCGCCCGACAGCAGCGGGTCCTCGGAGTAGTACTCGAAGTTGCGGCCGCACAGCGGGTTGCGCTTGGTGTTGAGGCCGGGGCCGAGCAGGACGTTCACGCCCTGGGCGGCGGCCTCCTCCCCCATCGCGGCGCCCTCACGCTCCAGCAGGGCCGGGTCCCAGCTCTGCGCCATCGTGGCGGAGGTGGGGAAGCACGTGGCGGGCTCCGACGGGTTGAGGCCCAGGTGGTCGGCCGCGCCCGCCTGCTTGCGCAGGCCCGAGGGGCCGTCGGAGAAGCGCAGCGCGGGGATGCCGAGCGCGGGGTAGGCGCGCGTGGTGAACTCGGTCTCGCCCGAGAGCAGCGCGCACTTCTGCTCGAGCGTCATGCGGGCGATGAGGTCGGCGTGTCTCATGGCACCTCCGTGGCCGATGGGTTCGCTACCCTGAACGGTAGCAGCGCGGGCGCCGCGGCGGGGCGGGGCGGCGCGAACCGCGCGCCCGCCGGCGCCTCCGGTCGGGCCGGACGGCGGGCGGTGGGGCTCGCGGCCTTCTCGCCCTTCTCGCCGCGGCGACCCTGACCCACTCCTTACCTCGCGCGCTCCCGCCACGCGGCCCGGACGCCTAGAATTGAGGAGTTGTGCGGAATCGAGGAAGGTGTGCCATGTCCCAGCAGAAGCTGACGCGCGCCGAGAAGAGCTGGATCGTCTACGACGTGGGCAACTCCGCCCTGGTCCTTCTCGCCACGAGCGTCATCCCCATCTACTTCAACTACCTCGCCGAGCGCGAGGGCGGCGGCTCGGTGGTCGTTGCCTGGAGCTACGCCGAGACCGTGGCGTCGCTGATCATCGCGCTGCTCATGCCCGTGCTCGGCTCGATCGCCGACATGCAGGGCATGAAGAAGCGCTTCATTGCCGGGTGCGTGGGCACGGGCGCGGTGGCGTGCGTGGCCATGGGCCTCGTGCAGACGGCGCTGGCGTTCCTCGTCATCTACGTGATCTCGTCGGTGGCGCTCAACTCCTCGATGGTCTTCTACGACGCGCTGCTGGTGGACACCACCACCGACGAGCGCATGGACGAGGTCTCCAGCCAGGGCTACGCGTGGGGATACGTGGGCAGCTGCGTGCCGTTCATCGCGTGTCTGGGCGTGGTGCTGGGCGCCGACGCGCTGGGCATCACCATGCAGACCGCGATGCTCATCGCCTTCGTGATCACGGCGGCCTGGTGGGTGGCCTTCACGGTGCCACTGATGCGCAACGTGCGGCAGGTGCACTACAAGCCGCGCGCGCCGCACGCCGTGAGCCGCGCGCTCTCGGGCCTGGGCGCCACCGTGCGCGAGATCTGGGCCAACAAGGCCGTGCGCTACTACATGATCGCGTACTTCTTCTACATCGACGGCGTGCACACGATCATCAAGCTGTCCACGAGCTACGGCACCGACCTGGGGATCGACTCCACGCAGCTGGTGCTGGCGCTTCTGGTGACGCAGTTCGTGGCGTTCCCGAGCGCGATCATCTACGGGCGGCTGTCCACGCGCTTCGGCACGCGGCGGATGCTCCTGGTGGCCATCGCGGCGTACTTCGGGATCACGCTGTTCGCGGCGTTCTTCCTGCGCTCGGCCGTCGAGTTCTGGTTCCTGGCCATCCTGGTGGGCATGTTCCAGGGCGGCATCCAGGCGCTCAGCCGCAGCGAGTTCGGCAAGCTGGCGCCCAAGGAGCGCGCCAACGAGTACTTCGGGTTCTTCGACATCTTCGGCAAGTACGCGGCCATCATGGGCACGTTTCTGGTGGGCACGCTCACGGCGCTCACCGGCAACGCGAGCCTGGGCGTGCTGTCGATCTCGCTGCTGTTCGTGGTCGGCTTCGTGGTGATGCTGCGCGTGCCGGAGCGCACGGCGTAGCGGCGGCGGGCGGGCGACGGGCTTCTCGGCCACGCGCTTCTCGGCCTCGTTTTTCTCGCCGTGCGGCTTTATGACACTCTGGGACGAGAAAACCGTCAGGTTCCCGCATCTCGTTCAAAGAGGTGCGGGAACCTGACGGTTTTCTCGTCCCGTCTGTCAGGACGCCGCGCATCAAACGTGAGCGTGCGGCGTCCTGACGAAATGACCCCACAGACCGTCCGTATCCCGCATGTCAATGCCACATCACCTCCTCCGCAGCGCCGCCCAGTCAGGAAGCCGCCGCACCCCGTCCGGCAGCGCGAGCGCCGACCCCCGCCGCGGAACCCCGTACTCGTCGAGAAGGGCCGCGAACGCTGCCGGATCCTCCGTCAGAGAAAAACCAAAGCGAACCAGCGCCACGTCATAGAGCGTGAAGCGCGAGCCGCGCACGTTCTCGTCGGAGAGCACCTCCCCGAGGCTCCGCCCGCCCATGAGGTCCTCCTCCACGTACTTCCCCGTCCCGTCCAGCTCGCCCAGGATGACCGAGCCGTCCGCGCGCACCCAGCAAAAGTCGGCCCGATACGGGGCGCCGCACTCGACCACGCGTGGCACCTCCACTTGCAGCTCCGGCCGCGCGAACCCCAGGCTGAGCATGCGACCGCGCGCGATGGACTCGCCCCCGTTCTCGCTGCGCGGGTCGGCCCACGAGAGCGCGGACCGGGCGACGTCCATGCCGCGCGGCCGGGCGCCCGCGGCGGTGAGAAACGCCTCGAGCTCCACGCGTTGCGCGAGCCCCGTCCGCAGCGCCGAGTCCATGACCCCCAGGGCCCGCGGGAAGTCCGCCCAGCGCGCCGTGTCGAGGACCGTCTGCAGCGGCGGCGTCACGCGAAGACCGGCGGCGACCTCGATGCCACCGCCGTCCGACCGGAGCACGCCGTGCCGGAGCACGATCGACTCGTCCGAGCCGCAACGGGACGGCAGCACGGCAACGTGGACGCGCTCCAGCAGCGCGAACGAGACGTCCAGCCCATACGCCACCGCGGCCGTGGGACCGCAGAACACCCAGTCCGGGTGCCGGTCCTGAAGGGAGCGCGCCACGAGCAGGGTCTGCGCGTCCTCCTTGAGGCCCGCCCAGACGCACGCCGAGACGAACAGCCCGCGAGCCGGCGAGACCACCGTTCCCGTCTCCACCCGGCGCAGCAGGGCGCGACGCACGCGCTCGGAGTCCTCGCCCGCGGGAGCGTAGCAACGGCCCTGCTCCGCCGCCTGGGCGAGCAGACCCGCGACCTTCTCGTCAACAAGCGCGCTCATGGGCCTCCCGTCCTCGAGGGCGTCCATTCTCCCCCATGGCGCCGGTTCGCGGGAGCGGTGCGCGGTGTGCGCGGGCGGGACGAATCGGTGCGATTCCGGGACGGGTCGGTTGGTCCACAGGTCAGGATCGCAACATGCAGGCGCGCAGGATCGTCGGCGCGCATCGCGCAGCGACAGCCGATCCGCGAGCGGACGCATGGGACGCGCCACCGGCAGTTGCGGGCCGGCGGTAAGCGCGGTTTTAGAGGGTTACCGTTAGCTGACCCGTAGCTGCCTGATGCCGCGACGCATCTCTGGCGGCTCGGGGTCTGCGGGCGTCGGAACCGTCAGGAAGCCGCACCTGTCCTTCTTTGGGGCGCGGCTTCCTGACACTCTAAGGCCCGAAACCGTCAGCTTCCCGCACCTCGACAAAACACGTGCGGCTTCCTGACGGTCTGAGCGTCAAAACCGTCAGGAAGCCGCACGTTAATCAGACGAGATGATAAGAGCGAGGCGCGGGGCGAGAAGGACGAGCGGCCCGTCGCGGCGTCACGACGCCGCGCCTACGCCAGGCGGTCGATCAGGCGCGCGAGGCGGTCGCAGGCCTCGTCGACCTCGTCGCGGGTAATGACCAGCGGCGGCAGGAAGCGCAGGATCGAGTCGCCGATGTGGTTGAGCACGAGCCCCTCGGCCAGGCCCTCCTCCACCACCGCGGTCGCCACCGGCACGTCGAGCTCCGCGCCGCGCATGAGGCCGTGGCCGCGCACCTCGACCACGTGGTCCATCGCGGCCAGGCGGTGGCGCAGGTGCCGGCCCACGGAGAGCACGTGCTCGCCGATCTGCTCGTCGATCATCTCGTGCACGCAGGCCAGGCCCGCCGCGCATGCCAGCGCATTGCCGCCGAACGTGGAGCCGTGGTCGCCGGGTCCCAGGAGGTCGGCCACCTCGTCGCGCGCGGACACGGCGCCCATCGGGAAGCCGTCGGCGATGCCCTTGGCCATGCTCACCACGTCGGGCTCGATGCCCGAGCGCTGGAAGCAGAAGGGCGACCCGCAGCGGAAGAAGCCGGTCTGCACCTCGTCGCAGATCAACAGCACGCCCTTCTCGTCGCAAAGCTCGCGCACGTCGCGCAGGTAGTCGTAGTTGGCGTTCCAGACGCCGCCCTCCCCCTGCACGCACTCGAGCATCACGGCGCAGACCCCGCCGCGCTCCAGGCGCTCGCGCAGGGCGTAGATGTCGTTCAGCGGCACCGAGACGAACCCCTCGGGCAGCGGCCGGAAGCTCGCGTGGAACTTCTCCTGGCCGGTGGCCGCCAGCATCGCGAGCGTGCGGCCGTGGAAGCTCTGGCGCGCGGTCACGATCACGGACGCGCCGTCCAGCCGCTGCTCGCCCCAGCGGCGCGCCAGCTTGAGGGCGCCCTCGTTGGCCTCGGCGCCCGAGTTGGCGAAGAACGTCTTCCAGTGCGTGCCCGTGGAGCCGACCTCGTGGCCGCCCTCGTCGCAGGCGGTGGACAGAAGGCCCGACAGCGCCGCCGCCAGCTCGCCGCGGTGCTCGACGTAGTAGTAGTTGCCCACCTGCCAGAGGCGGTCGACCTGCTCCTTGAGCGCGGCGGCCACCGCGGGGCTGGCGTGGCCCATGCTCGCGCAGCCGATGCCAGCGAGAAGGTCGATGTACTCGTTGCCGGCGGCGTCCACGAGCGTGGCGCCGTGCCCGCTCACGAACTCGACCGGCAGGCGGCCGTAGGTCCCCATCACGAAGGCGTCGTCGAGGCGCCTCTCGTCGGCGGAGACGGCGGGGCGGTCGCCCGCGGCGGCGGTGGCGGCGGAAACGGGGTGGTCCTCGGGTGTGGCGGACATGGTCGGGCTCCCTTCGCGCGAGCTAGTCTCTGGTGAACATCGTACCGCAGCCGGCGTCGGTGAAGATCTCCAGCAGCAGCGAGTGGGGGAAGGTTCCGTTCAGGATGACGACCTCGGCGACGCCCCCGTCGAGCGCCTCGGATATGGAGCGGATCTTGGGCAGCATGCCGCCGTCGAGCTGGCCGGACTCCAGAAGCTCGCGCGTCTCTGCGCGCGTGAGGGTCTGGATGAGCGAGTCCTCGTCGCGCACGTCGCGGTACAGGCCGTCCACGTCGGTCAGGTAGATGAGCTTGTCGGCGCCCATGGCCTCGGCGATCTTGCCGGCGGCCACGTCAGCGTTGATGTTGTAGAAGCCGTCGGCGGCGCAGCCCACGGTGGCCACCACCGGGATGTAGCCGTCGCTGAGGATGGTCTCGATCAGGCTCGGGTCCACCTCGCGGATGCGGCCCACGCGGCCGAGCGCGGGGTCCATCGGCTCGGCCTTGAGCGTCTTGCCGTCGGCGCCCGAGATGCCCACGGCGTTGTGGCCGTACTCGTTGAGGGCCCAGACCAGGCGCTGGTTGACCTTGCCCACGAGCACCTCCTGCACGGCCTCCATCGTGGCGTCATCGGTCACGCGCAGCCCCCGCTCGAAGCGAACCGGGATCTGCAGGGCCTTGAGCTGGGCGTTGATGGCCTTGCCGCCGCCGTGGACCACCACGATGCGGATGCCCATGAGCTTGAGCAGCTCGATGTCGGCCACCACCTGGCGGCAGAGCTCGTCGTTCTCCATGGCCGCGCCGCCGTACTTGATGACGAACGTCTTGCCGCGCATCCGGTTGATCCACGGCAGGGCCTCCATCAGGACGTCGACCTTCGAGGCCGCCGCCTCCCGCTGCTGCCGGTCGCGCTGTTGCATGTGTGCCTCCTTCGCATGCGTCCGGGGCGGAACGGGGAGGCCCCGGCACTCAAACAGCTTGCCGAGAAGGACGCTCGGCAAGAACTCGCGGCGGGACCTCCCCGTCCCGCCCCTGCGGAAACGACGTCGCGGCAGGCGCGGCGAGAAGGTCCGCCGCGAGTTCCGCAGCCGCGCGCCCTGTGCGCGGCGAGGACTGTCCGAGCGCCGGACTCTCTCGTCCCGCCAGCCCTCGGCTACGTGCGGTAGTCGCCGTTGATGGTGACGTAGTCGTGGGTGAGGTCGCAGGTCCAGACGCGGGTGCAGGCGTCGCCGGCGTGCAGGTCCACCGTGATCGCGACCTCGGGCTCGTCGAAGCGGCGCAGCATGTCGTCCTCGTCCATCGGCACGGTGAGGCCGGCGCGGCACACCGGCACGCCGAGCAGGTCGATGTCAACGCGCTCCTGGTCGAAGGCCACGCCGCACTTGCCCGCCGCCATGGCCACGCGGCCCCAGTTTGCGTCGTGCCCGAAGATGGCGGTCTTGACGAGCGGCGAGTTGGCGATCGCGCGGGCCACGGTGTCGGCGTCGGCGTCGCTCGCCGCGCCCATGACCGTGACGGTGACGAGCTTGGTGGCGCCCTCGCCGTCAGCGGCGATCTGGCGCGCGAGCTCGGAGCACGCGGCGCGCAGGGCGCCGACCACCGCCGGGTAGGCCGGCGAGTCGCACCCGATCCTCTCGCCGCCCGCCGCACCGGTGGCGAGCAGGAAGCACGAGTCGTTGGTCGAGGTGTCGGAGTCCACGGTCACCTTGTTGAAGCTCTCCCCCACCGCGGCGCGCAGGGCCGCGGCGGCGGCCTCGGCCGTGAGCGGCGCGTCGGTGGCGAGCACGGCGAGCATCGTGGCCATGTTGGGCTGGATCATGCCCGAGCCCTTGACGAAGCCGCCCACGTGGACCGTGACCTCACCGCCGCGCCCGTCCGGCACGCGCCCGGCGAGCGCGACCTCCTTGGGGTGGGTGTCGGTGGTCATCACGGCGCAGGCGGCGTCGTGGGCGCCCGCGGCGTCCGCGGAGAGCGCCGCGACGGCGGCGGGCACGCCGGCCGCGTACGGCGCCGTGTCGAGCAGCACGCCGATGACGCCCGTGGAGGCCACGAGCACGTCGTCCGCGTCGCAGCCCAGCTCGGCGGCCACGGCGTCGCAGGCCGCGCGCGCCGCGGCGAGGCCCGGCTCGCCGGTGGCGGCGTTGGCGTTGCCGGAGTTGAGCACGATCGCGCGGGCGTGGCCGTCGGCCACGTGGGCGCGGCTCACCGTGACGGGCGCGGCGCAGAAGCGGTTGGTGGTGAAGGTGGCAGCGGCCACGCAGGGCTCGTCGGCGACGACGAGCGCCAGGTCAAGACGGTTGGGGTTCTTGCGGAACCCCGCCGAGACGCCGGCGGCGCGCACGCCGGCGGCGGCGCACACGCCTCCCTCGCACGGCGCGAACCCAAAGGCGGCGGCATCATCGGGCGCGACGGGCACCCGAAGCGGCTCGAAGCTGGTCATGATTGTCTCCTTGGTTGGGGCGCCCACGGCGCCCGGGCGGTCCTTCTCGTCCGCTCAGACGAGCGGGGCGGGGGCGAGAAGCCCCTCGGTCTCGGGAAGGCCGAGCACCACGTTGGCGCACTGGACGGCCTGGGCGGCCGCGCCCTTCCCGAGGTTGTCGATCGCGCACGACGCGACGATCGTGCGTCGTCGTCGGTCGTCGAGTGCGACGCCCACCTGGGCGCGGGCGGTGGCGGCAACGGAGGAGGTGGCGGGCATGCTCCCGGCCGGCAGCAGCGTGACGAGCGGTTCGTCGGCGTAGGCGCGCTCGTAGGCCGCGCGCACGTCGTCGGCGGTGGCGTCGGGCGCCGCCTCCAGGTACACGGTGGCGAGAAGCCCGCGGGTGAGCGGGGCCAGGTGCGGGGTGAAAACCACCGACATCGCGCGGCCCGCCACGTCGGTGAGGGTCTGCTCGATCTCGGGGGTGTGGCGGTGGCTGCCCACGCCGTAGGCCTCCACGGACTCGTTGGCGTGGCAGTAGTGGGTGCGCGCGGTGGCGCCGCGCCCGGCGCCCGAGACGCCGGAGACGCAGTCGGAGATCACGAGGTCGCCGACGGCCACGCCCGCGGACAGCGCCGGCGCGGCGGCGAGCGCGGTGGCCGTGGGGTAGCAGCCCGGGCAGGCCACGAGCACGGCCTCGCCGGCGGCGCGGCGCTCGGCCAGGCGCGCGAGGCCCGCGCGGTTGAGCTCGGGCAGGCCGTAGACGGTCTGGGAGAGCAGCTCGGGGCTCGTGTGCGGCGTGTTGTACCAGGCCTCGTAGGTCTTTGGGTCGCGCAGGCGGTAGTCGGCCGAGAGGTCGATGACGGTGACGCCGCGCTCGAGCAGCGCCGGCGTGAGGTCGAGGCTCGCGGTGTGAGGGACAGCGAGGAAGGCCACGTCGGCCGCGGCGGCGATGGCGTCGGGCTCGGGCAGGCTGAGCGCGAGGTCACAGGCGCCCGCCATCTGCGGGTACACGGCGTCGAGGCGCTCGCCGGCCTGCTTGCGGTCCGTGGCCATGGTCAGCTCGAGGGCGGGGTGCGCGAGCACCAGGCGGCAGGCCTCGATGCCCGCGTAGCCCGTCGCGCCCACCACACACGCCCTGATGCTTCCCATGCCCGATGACCTCCCGTGTCGCGAGACGTTAACGGGTTGACAATGGCACGCCGGCGGGCGGCCGTCAAGCGCGCGGCCCCATCTGGTCACGCGCTTGTCACACGCACCGCCGCGCGGGACCCGACGTTTCTCGCCGACCACGCCGCCCTTCTCGCCCGTCGCCCTTCTCGCCCGCCGACCTTCTCGCCCGTCGCCCTTCTCGCCTGCCTCGCTGCTTCCCCTCTCACTGAGTGCACGAAATTATTGATACATGTCTCTCTCCCCTGCCGTTCTCACTCATAAAACCGCAGGTCATAAGTAAACCTAATCTCACAAATTGCCCTGAATATCAATAATTTCGTGCACTCGATGCTGAAAGGTCCACACTCGAATCCTCGAAGCCCTAGCGATACGCGACCGAACCCCAATCGGAGAGCACCGTTCGGCGCAGCTCGTGGCGACGCGCGAGAAACTCGGGCGTCGGCTCGGGAAGCCCGATGCCAAGCCGCTCAGCGACCATGGAGGCGAGCGCGTCGAAGCGATGCTCGCTCGCCAGCTGCGCATGGGTGACATGCATGACCTCGATGCCCATGCTCTGCAGGGCGAGCGCTCGGTTCGCGTCCGACAGCGCGCGGCCCTCCCCCTCATGAAAGTCCGCGCTGTGGCACTCCACGTCAAGGGCGCGTCGCGGACCGTCCGAGGACCAGAGCAGGTCGCAGTAGCAGACGCTCTGTCCGGACAGGGACCGCCCGCGCGCGTCGAGCACGACCCTCGCGTTGAACGAGAAGCCCCCGAGGCCCATGCCGCCGTTCTCCGCCCCCAGTCCCAGCAGAATCCCCGTCCGCGCCTCGAGCGGCGACGCGGCACCGGGGACCACCAGCCCCGCAACGCGCCCGAGTCGACGACACCCTCGCCGGCCCGCCGCCGACACGGCAAGCTCAGCCAGCTCTCGAGGCGTGGTGAGAGCCGGACGCGACCAGAGGTCAGTGAGCGACCCGTCCGCGGCGAAGCTCGGCCTCCAGCCGCCCGCGCTCGGGGTCACGCCGCCAGCGTGAAGTTCCTCGAGCAGCCGTGCCACGCACGGCTGCGCGCGGTACACCGCGAACGTCCCGCAGAGCTCGGTGGCCACCATGAGCAGACGCGCCTCGTCCAGGCATCCCGCCAGCATCAGCAGCGTGAGCGCCGGCGACGTCACCGAGAGGCCCTCTCGAACCGCGACAACGCGCCCCTCGAGCAGCTCGGGATCCATCACCGTCGGCCGCAGGAATCTGGAGGCGCGGCGGCGCGCGGGGCCAGTCACGGCAACGTCCACGGGAAGCTCGAGGCAGGGAGCGATCTCGTAGGCGGCGCGCCTCAGTTGGACCAGATCGGGCGAGCTGACGGGCCGGCCCGCGTCACGGTCGGGTCCGAGCAGCTCGAGGCAGATGGGGGCCTTACGCAGCTCACGGCTAACGCCGCTCAGGCGAAGTCGGTCGGCGGGGACAGCGCGGACGTCGCAGCGCACGATGGCCGACATGAGCGGCGGCATGCGCCAATATCGCAGCGCGGACGCCCCGCCGATGACCGTGCCCCAATCCCCCGTCATGTCGCCGCCTTCCAACGCGCGTGCCTTCCGTCCTGCAGGCACCGTTTATCGAGTGCACGAAATTATTTATATCGTAGGCTCCTCCGGGCCTCTCGGGCTGACAAAACCGCAGGTCGCGTTGAGCTTGACTCCACGAACTTCGCGTCTATATCAATAGTTTCGTGCACTCGATGAAGGGGCGAGAAGGACGTGGGGCGGAGTCGGGGCGAGAAGGACGCGGGACGGGGCCAGGGGGCCGGACGTTGCGGCGAGCGCGGCCGACGCCTCCCGGGCGCGCCCTACTCGGCCGCGGGCCAGTCGCGCAGGACCACGCCGGCGCGGACGCGCTCGACGGCCTCGTCGCCTAGGAAGTGGCGCACGATCTCGAGCCCGAACGCCATCGCCGTGCCCGCGCCCTGGCTCGTGATGAGGTTGCCGTCCACGACCACCGGCTCGTCGGGGCGGACGTCGGCGCCGTGCTCGGCGAGCACGTGCTGGAAGCCGGGGTTGGACGTCGCGCGGCGCCGCTCGAGGATCCCAAGCTCGGCCAGGATCGACGGCGCCGCGCAGATGGCGGCCAGCGGCCGGCCCGCCGCGGCGAACGACGTCAGCGCCGCGCAGAGGGGCTCGCAGGCGCGCAGGTTAGGGGTGCCGGGAATGCCGCCCGGCAGCACCAGCATGTCGTAGTCGTCGAACGAGAAGCCCTCGTCGGCGATGCTCCGGTCGCAGACGATGGTCACCTCGTGCGAGGACGTGACCCGCCGCTCGGGCGTGACGGCCACGGTGTCGCACGGTACGCCCGCGCGAAAGAGCACGTCGACGACCGTGAGGCCCTCGATCTCCTCCAGACCCGACGCCACGAAGACGGCCACGCGCGCGTCGCTCGCTTGCTTGAACATGAGGATCCCCTCCCTATGAGCGGGCCCCGCCGGCGCGGTGCCGACGGGGCCACGAAAGTCCGGTGCGACCTGACGCTACTCCTCGTCGATGCCCTTGTTGATGGCGGCGGCGATGGCGGCCTTGTCGTCGGTGGTGTGCAGCAGGTTCTTGAACTCGTCGTTCATGAGCAGCACGGCGGTCTTGGAGAGCAGGCGGATGTGGGTGGTGCCGGCCTCGCCGTCGGGGACGAGCAGCGCGATGGCCACGTCAACGGGCTTCTCGTCGAAGCTCGGCCACTCGAGGGCGTGGTCGTTCTTGACCACGATCACGGCGGCGTCCTTGATGGCGGCGGACTTGGCGTGCGGCACGGCGAAGCCGTCGGTCATGCCGGTCTCGCCCATCTCCTCGCGGGCGAGGAAGGCGTCGTAGACGGCGTCGGCGTCATCGGTGACGCCGAGCGCGGCCGCCTGGTCGGAGACAAAACGCAGCAGGGCCTCACGCGACTCCATGCTCTGGTTGACAAAGACGTTGGCTTCCTTGACGAACTCGCTCACGATGCTCTCCTTGCCATCGGTTGGGACGCCGACCGGCGTCATGCTTACCACAGCCATAATAGCCTTACTGGACGCCGGCGCGAGGCTCGCGCGCCGTCGTTTTTTCGTGCGGAAACGTAGGGCCACTACCGCGCGGGCGGCTCGATGCCCAGATGGTCGAAGGCCGCGAGCGTGGCCTGGCGGCCCTGCGGCGTGCGCACCATGAGCCCGCGCTGCAGAAGGTACGGCTCGTAGACGTCCTCCAGGGTGGAGGGGTCCTCCGAGACCGCGCTCGCCACCGTGGTGAGGCCCACCGGCCGGCCGCGGAAGGTGCGGCAGAGCGCCGTGAGGATGCGCACGTCCATGGTGTCGAGGCCCAGGGCGTCTATCTCGAAGAACTCGAGCGCCTCGGAGGCCACCTCGGCGGTGATGCGCCCCTCGCGCTTGACCTGGGCGTAGTCGCGCACGCGCTTGAGCAGGCGATTGGCCAGGCGCGGCGTGCCGCGCGAGCGCGAGGCAATCTCGGCGGCGCCCTGGGCGTCGATCTCCACGCCGAGGATGTTGGCCGAGCGGGTCACGATGACGGCGAGCTCCTCGGTGGTGTAGTAGTCCAGCCGGTACGAGATGCCAAAGCGGTCGCGCAGGGGCCCGGTGAGAAGCCCGGTGCGCGTGGTGGCGCCGATGAGCGTGAAGCGCGGCACGTCGATGCGGATGGAGCGCGCCGCCGGCCCCTTGCCGATGACGATGTCGAGGAAGAAGTCCTCCATCGCGGGATAGAGGATCTCCTCGATCTGGTGGTTGAGGCGGTGGATCTCGTCCACGAAGAGGACGTCGCCCGCCTCGAGGTTGGTGAGGATGGCCGCGAGGTCGCCGGCGCGCTCGATGGCGGGGCCGGAGGTGGTGTGCATCTTGGCGCCCATCTCGTTGGCCACGATGCCGGCGAGCGTGGTCTTGCCCAGGCCCGGCGGGCCCGAGAAGATCACGTGGTCGAGCGCCTCGCCGCGGTCGCGCGCGGCCTGGATGAGCACGCGCAGGTTCTCGCGGACGCGCTCCTGGCCGATGTACTCGTCGAGCGTGCGCGGCCGGAGCGTGCGGTCCTGGTCCAGGTCCTCGGCTGTGAGCTCGCCCGAGACGTCGCGCGGGCCCTGCGGGCGGGCCGGCGCCGGCGCGGCGAAGAGGTCCTTCTCGTCAGCCTCCCACATCAGCGACCACTCCCCAGGCGCCGCAGCGCGTAGGCGAGGACCTTCTCGACCGGGGCGGCCTCGTCGGCGCCCTCGAGCGCGAGCGCGGCCTCCTGCGAGGTGAAGCCCATGGACAGCAGGGCCTCGGTGGCCTCGCCGAGCGCGTTGCCGCCGGCGGCCGCGGAGGTGAGCGGGAGCTCGCCGGCATCCGGCTCGGAGAGCCCGACCAGACCCCTGAGCTCGGCGTTCTTGGAGAAGACGTCCGAGAGCTCCACGATGAGGCGACTCGCCTTCTTGCGGCCCACGCCCGGGACCTGCGCCATGCGCCCGGCGTCCTGCGCGATGACCACCTGGGCGAGCGCGGCGGGCGAGAACGTGGAGAGCACCGACAGCGCCAGGCGCGGTCCCACGCCCGAGATGGCGCGCAGCTGGTCGAAGAGCGCGCGCTCCTCGCGCGAGGCGAAGCCGTAGAGCTCCATGGCATCCTCGCGCACGATCATGCGCGTGAGCACCGTGACGCCGGCCTCGCCCGCGTGCGGCAGCGACGCGGCCGTGGTGGACGAGACGCCCAGCTCGTAGCCCACGCCGCCCACGTCGAGCACCACGCGCGAGGGCGTGACCTCCAGAAGCGTTCCGGTCAGCTGCACGATCACGAGACGGCCCTCCTTGCCTCCCCCAGGCGCCTGGTCCTGGCCACGTTAGCATGGCACACGGCGGCGGCCAGCGCGTCGGCCGCGTGGTCCGGGCGCGGGTCATGGTCGAGCGCGAGGATGGTGCGCACCATGTAGGTAACCTGGCGCTTGTCCGCAGCGCCCGTACCCACCACGGCCTGCTTGATCTGCATGGGCGTATACTCCCCCACCGTGAGCCCGGCGGCCGAGCACGCCACGATGGCCGCGCCGCGCGCCTGGGCGGTGGCGATGGCCGACTTGGTGTTCTCGCCGAAATAGATGCTCTCTATGGCGAGCTCGGTGGGGCCGTAGCGCTCGATCACGGAGGTGAGCTCGCGGCAGATGCGCCCCAGGCGCACGTCGATGGGCTCGCCCGCCGCGGTGGCCACGCAGCCGTAGGCCCGCGCGCGGCACACCGTCCCGCGCGTCTCCACGACGCCCCAGCCCGTGTGGGCCAGACCCGGGTCTATGCCGAGGATGACCATGCGCCCCCCTGCTCAGATGCGAACGTTCGTTCCATGGTAGCCGAACGCGGGGCGCGGGCGCAAGGCCTCAGTTCTCCGAGAAGGGGCCGTCCCAGAGGCCGGGCGCGTCGGGGGCCTGACCCTGGTGCCTGCCGGGTCCCGGCGCCGAGCCCCCCAGCGACGAGAAGCCCCCGCCCAGCGAGAAGTCCCGCAGGTAGCCGAGAAGGTCGCGCACGTCGCGCTCGTGGCTCGCACGGGAGGGCACGGGGGCGTCGGGGGCCGCGGGCTCGGTCTCCCCGGCGGCGCCCACGAGCTCGGCGAGGCGCGCGGCCAGGCGTTCCGCGTCGGCGCGCGGGTGGTCGCGCCAGGCCAGGCCGCGCGGGCCGCGGGCCTCGGCGAGGGTGCGCGACGACACCGTGAGCGCGCGGACGGGGTCCGTGCGCGCGGGCTCCAGCTCGCGCAGGCGCGCGACCACGGCGCTGACGAGCTCGGCGTGGCCGCGCTCGGAGACGATGTCGGAGAGGGGCAGCTCCCACTCGAGGTAGCCCGAGAGCACGAGGTCCACGAACTCCAGGCGCGTCTCGTCGGACGGGAGGTCGGCGAGGGGGGCGCCCAGGTCGGGCACGCGCACCGACGAGAGCGCGGCGCGCGCGATCACCGGCGAGATCGTGTTGCGCATCCGCGCGAGGGCCACGAGGTCGGAGCGATAGAGGTCGGCGAGCGGCTCTATGGCGTCCACACGCAGCGCGCCGGCGGGCTCGAGGGCGAGCCCGGTCTTGTCGAGCGAGCCCACCGCCGCGCGCCCGGTCTCGCGCGCCAGCCCCGCGAGGCGCGCGAGCGCCAGGTCACGGGCCGAGGCGGCGTCCAGGGCGGTGGAGACGTCAACGCGCGCGACCGCGTCGGGCGGCAGGCGCAGGGCGGCGGCCAGCTCGAGCGCCGCGCGCTCGGCAGCCGCGTCGGACCCTTGGGGCACGAGAGCGGTCACGCGCAGGGGGCCGAGCGCGTCCACGCAGAGCGTGAGCGCGAGCAGCGAGGCCAAATCGGAGCCGTCCACGAGCGCGCACGCGCCGGCGTCGCCCGCGGACTCGGCGAGCCCCATGACGAGCGCCTCCCAGGTCATGAGCGGCGCGTCGTAGACCTCGGGGGTGAGAGGCGCCTCGAGCGGGCCCTCGGCGGAGGGGTCCACGTCGCACACGAGCAGCGCCTCCTCGAGGGCGGGCGCGGCCGCCGCGAGCTCGCCCCACGGGGCCAGCACGAAGCTCGAGCCGCAGAAGAGCTGCGCGTCGTAGCAGCCGAGCGAGCCCACGCCCACGATCCAGGCGCCGGTGGCCTCGGCGTCGGCGGGGAAACGTCCCTCGCCGAGCGAGCTGCCGAGCGCGCTCGAGGGGTCGTCCGTGGCGAAGCCGTAGCCCGAGAGGAACACGATCACGTCGACGTCGTAGTCGTAGTCGTCATACTCGTCGAGGTCCTCGTAGGTGAAGGCCACGCCGAGCCGCGCGCCGGCCACCTCGAGCTCGGGCAGCGCGCCGCTCCCCTCTCCGCCCGCGCGGTCGGGCGAGCCGAGCCGCGCGGCGAGGCCGACCGGGGTGATGTCGCCGTCGGAGAGCAAGAGCGCGTCGGGCGCGCTCACGCCGTCGACGTCGGTGAGCACCGGCACGAGGCAGGCGCAGGCGAGCTCGTCCACGAGCCCGGAGAGCGCGGAGGCCACGTCGAGCAGGAAGCCCTCGCGGTCCGGCGACGGCACGGGCGTGACGCCGCACAGCGCGGCCGCGGGAAAGACGAGCAGGTCGACGCCCTGCTCGGCCGCCCTTCTCGACTGCTCCGCCATGCGGCGGGCCGTTGCCTCGAAGTCGCCCGCCCGCGTCCTCATCTGTGCGATGCCGATCCTCATGCGCGCTCCTCTCGCCCCTCTCGATTCTGACACAAGCGCGTCCGCGCGAACGGGGCCGCACCGCACGGGCCTCTCTTCAGACGCCCCGCCGCGACCTCAGCCGCCCCACGTCGGGCCCGCCACGGCCTCGACCGCCCCTCCCGGCAGGTCCTACCCGCCGCCCCGCGGGCCTTCAGGTTGCTTGAGATGGTCGAAAATCGACAAAAGTTGGCCTCTGGAGTGCGGTTTTGTCGATTTTCGACCATCTCAAGGTCTCTGAAAGCGTGTTGGGAGGAGCAACGAGGGGAACCGAGGACGTGAGGCACCGAGAAGGGCCGGGCGGACCGTCGAGAAGAGCCGAAGGATGCAGGACCGCCGCCGGACCCCGCACGCAAGCGACCCGCCGGCCGAACGTGGGCCGACGGGTCGGGTCGCACGCGCGCGAAATGGGTCCTACGCCTCGGCCTTCCAGAGGCCGTGGAGGTTGCAGTAGGCGTAGACGGTGCCGCCGCCGTCGCAGCAGGCGCCGAACGTGGCGGCGGGCTCGTCGCCGGGCTTGAGCTGCTTGATGCAGAGCTTGCCGTCGCGCGCCAGGGCGATCCACTCGATGTAGTGCTCCTCGGTCATCGGGTGGTCGACCTCGCCTACGCGCACGCGCAGGTGCTTGCCGTCGCGCGTGACCACCGGCACGTGCTTCTCGGCGGCGCCGTCGGAGATGCCGGCCTCGAGCAGCTCCATCGGCTCGCCGCAGCAGCTGGGCGTCACGCCCCCGTCCTTGACCACCGCCACGATGTTGCCGCAGTGGTTGCAGCGGTAGAACTTGACCTCGGCCATGAGCGCTCCTCTCGTTGAGCGCCGCCCCCTGGCGACGCGGGTACCCTACTCATACCCATCCGCGGCCCCTCCCACACCGTGCGTCCCGCAGGCGGCGCCCGCTCTGGCGAGAAGGGCCGCGGGCGGACGCCCGTGACGGGCCGGGGGCCGCGCCAAGACCCGGCCGCGGGCCGCCCGCGCCTACGCCACGAGCACCTTGCCCGTGCGGCCCACGAGGTCGGTCATCTCGGCGAGCAGTACCATGTTGCGCGCGTCGATGCGGCACGGCAGCTCCATGCGCATGACGTCGCCGGCCGACGACTCCACGCGCAGCTCCACGTGGTCGAGGCCCGGGTAGCGCCCGAGGATCGAGCCGAGCGTGTCCATGTAGGGCCGCGTGAGCAGGCTGGCCGGGATGTTGACCTCGAGTACCTTGGGTCGGTTGCTCTTCTCGTCCAGGATCAGCGGCTCCACGGACATGCAGATGATCTGGTTGCCGCGGTCGGAGCGCTCGAGCTTGCCCTCCACCTTCACGAAGACGTCGCCCTGGGTCTCGCCGGTCTCCTCGTCCACCTGGCCGGCCAGCACCGGGGCGCACTTCTTGTAGAGCTTGGGGAAGATCACGAGCGTGACCTCGCCCTCCATGTCCTCCAGCGTGACGATGGCCATGGAGTCGCCCTTCTTGGTGGTCTTCTTCTGCACGGCGCCGAGCATGCCCGCCAGGCGGATGACCTTGCCCTCGGGCACCTTGAAGCGCTCGTGCACCGCGCCGGTGGCGTCGACGGCCTCCTCGGAGACCTCGATGTCGGAGACCTTGTAGTCGCGGGCCTTGGCCAGGGCGTACTCGTACGGGCGCAGCGGGTGGTCCGAGACGTACAGGCCCAGCACCTCGTGCTCCTTGGCGAGCTTGACCGAGCGGTCCCACTCCACGCCGTCCGGCTCGGGGACGGTGCTCTCGAAACCGGAGCCCGCCACGTCGCCGAAGAGGTCGAACATCGAGAACTGCCCGGCGGCGCGCTCCTTCTGGCGGCGCGCGGCGGCGTCGATGATGTTCTCGGGGTTGGCCTTGTCCACGAAGCGCATCAGCTGCATGCGCGTGTAGCCGGTGGAGTCGAACGCGCCGGCGCAGATGAGCGCCTCCACCACGCGGCGGTTGGCCTGGCCGGAGTCCATGCGGTCCACGAAGTCGTGGAGGTTCTTGAACGGGCCGCCCTTCTCGCGCTCCTCCATGATGGCCTCGCCCACGCCCTCGCCCACGCCGCGGATGCCGGCGAAGCCGAAGCGCACGCCCTCGGGCACGGCCGTGAAGTCGCGGCCGGACTCGTTGATGTCGGGCGGCAGGATGGCCACGCCCTCGTGGCGGTAGGCGGTGACGTAGTGGACGATCTTCTCGGTCTTGCCCATGTAGGACGTGAGGACCGAGGCCATGTACTCCTTGGGGTAGTGGGCCTTGAGCCAGGCGGTCTGCATGACCAGGATCGCGTAGCCGGCCGAGTGCGACTTGTTGAACGCGTAGGACGCGAACTCCAGGACGTCGTCCCAGATGCGCTGGGCGATCTCCTTCGTGTAGCCGTTCTTGACCGCGCCGTTCATCCAGTGGTCGTAGGTGGTCTCGTCCTTGCCGTCCTCCCAGTGGAAGACCGTGCTGGTCAGGAGCTTGATCTTCTTCTTGGCCACGGGCTTGCGGATGCGGCTGTCCGACTCGCCGGCCGAGAAGCCCGACATCTTCATCGAGATGCGCATGACCTGCTCCTGGTAGACCATCGTGCCGTAGGTCTCGCCCAGGATGTCGTCGAGGCGCGGGTCGTAGGAGACGGCCTCCTCGCGCCCGTTCATGCGGTTGATGTAACTCGTGACCATGCCCGCACCCAGAGGGCCGGGGCGGTAGAGGGCGATGAGAGCCACGACCTGCTTGTACTCGGTGGGTCGCATGTTCTTGATCGTGGAGGTCATGCCCGCGGACTCGATCTGGAAGACACCGGCGGTGCGGCCCTCGCGCATGAGCTTGAAGATCTCCGGGTCGTCGAAGGGGATCTCGTCCACGTTGATGTCGATGCCGTAGTTGGCCTTGATGTTGGCGAGCGCCTTGGAGATGACCGTGAGCGTGCGCAGGCCCAGGAAGTCCATCTTGAGCAGGCCCATGTCCGCCACCGAGTGGCCCTCGAACTGCGTGATCTCCACGCCGCCCTTGGTGTCGACCTTGGTGGGCACGTGGTCGTTGACCGGCGTGGGCGTGATGAGCACGGCGCAGGCGTGGACGCCCTCGCCGCGGTGCAGGCCCTCGATGGCCAGCGCCGAGTCGATGATGCTGCGCGCCTCCGGGTCCTTCTCGTAGGCCTCGGCGAAGTCCGGCGAGAACTGGTCGGGGGCCTTCTCGGACTTGTGCAGGGCGTGGTCGAGCGTGAGCTTGGGGTCGTTGGAGAGCATCTTGGAGAGCTTCTGGCCCTGCCAGACGGGGAACCCCAGCACGCGCGCGGCGTCGTTGATGGCCTGCTTGGCCTTGATCGTGGAGTAGGTGATGACGTGGCAGACGCGCTCGGGGCCGTAGAGCTGGCGGACGTGCTCCACCACCTCGAGGCGCCGCTCGTCGTCGAAGTCCATGTCGATATCGGGCATCTCGGAGCGCTGCGGCGAGAGGAAGCGCTCGAACATCAGGCCGTTCTCGAGCGGGTCGAACGTGGTGATGTCCATCGCGTAGGCCACGATGGCGCCCGCCGCCGAGCCGCGGCCGGGACCGACGCCGATGCCATTGCGCTTGGCCCAGCGCACGTACTCCTGCACGATGAGGAAGTAGTCCGCGAAGCCCTTCTCGCAGATGACCTTGTACTCGTACTCGAAGCGGTCGAGGACCTTCTCGCCGCCGACCTCGCGGGTGCGCCAGTCGGGGCCGTAGCGCCGCGCGAGGCCCTCCTCGCACTCCTTGCGGAAGCGCTCCTCGGAGGTCTCGCCGGGATCCAGGTCCGGGAACTTGGGCAGGTACATGTGCGTCCAGTCGAGCTCGTAGGAGCACTTGTCGGCCACCTCGAGGGTGTTGTCGATGACCTCGGGCGCCCACGAGAAGAGCTCGCGCATCTCGGCCTCGCTCTTGAGGTAGAACTCGGTGCCCGTCATGCGCTTGCGGTTGGCGTCGTCGAGCTTGGAGGCGGTGCCGATGCAGCTGAGGATGTCCTGGGTGGGGGCGTCCTCGCGCGTGAGGTAGTGGTTGTCGTTGGTGGCGATGACCTTGATGCCCAGCTCGCGACCCAGCCGCACGATCTGCTCCGAGAGGGTGCGGTCGGTGAAGCCGCCCCAGTTGGGGTCCGACAGGCCGTGGTCCTGGACCTCGAGGTAGAAGTCGTCGCCGAAGATCTCCTTGTACGTGAGGGCCCAGCGGCGCGCCTCGTCCGGGCGGCCCTCGAAGTACATGCGCGGGATGATGCCCGAGACGCACGCCGACGAGCAGATGATGCCCTCGTGGTAGCGGCGCAGCATGTCGAGCGTGGTGCGCGGGTAGTAGTAGAACATCTCGGAGCTGGCCGCCTCGCTCATCATCTTCATGAGGTTGACGTAGCCGGTCTCGTTCTTGGCGAGAAGGATCAGGTGGTAGCGGTGCTGCCGGGTGCCCTTCTCGATGCAGTCGTCCGTGATGAAGTAGGCCTCGCAGCCGAAGATCGGCTTGATGGTGGGGCTGGGCTTGTTGGCGCGGACGGCCTCGAGGTCGTGGGTGCGCTCCCAGCTGGCCACGTCGCGCTCCCACTGGGCGTGGACGCGGTCGTGCGGCGCGGCGTCCGCGGCGTCGGGCTCCGGCTCCTCGAGCTCCCAGCCCTTCTCGAAGCACTCGAGGTCGTGCCGCCACTGGTGCATGTCCTTCTGGGCGTCGTTGTACTTGCGGCACTCGAGGTCGAAGTCGGGCACGCCGAACATGTAGCCGTGGTCGGTGAGGGCCAGCGCCGGCATGCCGAGGTCCACGGCGCGCTTGACCATGTCGGACACGCGCGTGGCGGCGTCGAGAATCGAGAAGTCTGAGTGGTTGTGCAGGTGGACGAATGCCATGGGGCTCCCGTCTGTGGGGTGGAAGGTGCGCGCGGGCCCCGTGCGGGCCCCGCGTCAGTCTAGGATAGCCGAGACACCGGACACGGGGCGTCGGCGCGCCGCGCCCGCGAGCTGCGGCGCGTTTCGTTTGTGCAGGTGACGGGACCAGATTTTCTCCGCAAACGGGAGGCGAGGGGCGGGGCGCGAGTGCGGGGCGGGCGTCGGACGGCCTCCCGACGATTCTGGCGAGAAGGGCGTCCGCCCGCCACGTGGCGGCGGCCCCGCGCCCTTCTCGCCGCGCGGAATCAGGCCGGGTGGGGCGCGCCCGGCTTCCCACCCGCCCCCGTGAGAGGTTCTTCTCGCCCAACGCGGCCGGGCGGGCGCGACGGCGAGAAGAACGTCCGGGTTTGGCGCGCGCCGACGCCCCAACGCTAAGCTTGGCTTGTCGAAGGGAGACGCGCATGCTTGCCGACTATCACGTTCACACGGGCTTCTCGGACGACTCGACCTATCCCCTGGAGCGGGTGGCGCGCGACGCCGTGCGCCTCAACCTCGACGAGGTGTGCTTCACCGAGCACGTCGACTACGGCGTCAAGCCGGAGTGGAACCGCCCGGACGGCGCGCGCTTCGACTGCGGCCACCCGGTCACCAACTGTCCCTACTACCCCTACCTCGAGGAGCTCGAGCGCGTGCGCGGTGAGCTCGGCGACCAAATCTGCCTGCGCGCGGGCCTTGAGCTGGGCGTCCAGACGGACACGGTGCACGAGAACCGCGCGCTCGTGCGGACGCTGTCGGGGCGGCTCGACTTTGTGATCTGCTCCGTCCACCAGGTGCGCAACCTCGAGTTCTGGAACGGGGCCTTCCAGGAGGGCCGCACCCAGGACGAGATCCACCGCGCCTACTACGAGGAGCTGCTCGGCGTGGTCGAGAGCTTCCGCGACTACGACGTGCTCGGGCACCTGGACCTCATCCGCCGCTACGACCCCTTCGCGCGCGAGGCCGGCGCGTATCCCTTCGAGAGGGTACGCGACGTGGTGGCGGAGATCCTGCGGCGCGTGATCGCCGACGGGCACGGCATCGAGGTCAACACGTCCGGCATCCGCTACGGCGTGGGCGACTTCCAGCCGTCGCGTGAGGTGCTGACGCTCTACCGCGACCTCGGCGGGGAGGTCGTGACCGTGGGCTCCGACTCGCACAAGCCGGAGCACCTGGGCTCCTACCTGCGCCTGGCCTATCGAGAGCTGGAGGAGCTGGGCTTTGCGGGCGTATGGACCTTCGAGCGGCGCGAGGGCACGCTGCGGCGCTGGTAGAGAGCGGCGAGAAGGGCGCGGGCCGATAAGGGGGCGGCGCGGGACGGCGCACGCCCTTCTCGCCGCCGGACCTTCTCGCCGGATCTTCTTGACCGCCGGACCTTCTCGCCTCCCCTACCGCCGTCCGCCGGAGCAGCCGCCGAGGCTGACGATGCCCTCGTAGTAGGCGAGCCGCCGCGCGAGGTTGGCGTCGAAGTCCTCCACGAAGCAGCGCGCGAAGAGCGCGTCCAGCACGAAGAGCAGCGAGAGGCCTGTGGCGAACGGCGACACCTTGCGCGCGTGGTTCTCCTGCGGCGAGAGGGCCAGCTTGACCCGGGCGTACTCGTCGAGCGGGGTCGGCTCGGCGGAGGCCACGAGCACCACGGGCACCCCGCGCTCCGCGAGCGAGCGGGCCGCCGGGCGGGCGATGGCGCCGCGCCCGCCGAAGGAGACGAGCACCACTGCGTGCGTGGGGTCGGCCGACGCCACGGCGAGGCGCTGCTCGTACTCGTCTACGGGGACGTTGACCGCGCGGCCGACCTCGGCCATCTGGAAGCGGAAGTTCTGCGCGAAGGCGACGTTTCCCGCCGTGGCGAGCACGTCCACACGCTCCGCGGCCAGCACGAGCTCGGCGGCGCGGTCGAGCGCGGCGGCGTCGAGCACGTTGGCCGTGGCGGCGAGCGTCTGGGCGAGGTCGCGCGCGAGGCCGTCGATCACCGCGCGGCCGTCCTGGCCGGGCCCCACGGGGAAGTTGACGTCTACGCCGGCGTTCTCGTGACGGAAGGACTCGAGCGCGCCCGCCAGGCGCACGCGCAGGTCCGCCAGACCCGTGCAGCCGAGCTTCTCGCAGAGGCGGTAGACCGTGGCCTGCGAGACGAGCGCGCGGGCGGCGAGCTGCTTGGCGCCATCCGTGAGGCAGCGCGCCGGGTCCGTCAGGATGACGTCGGCGAGCGCGCGCTCCGCCTCGGTGAGGCCGCCGCGCTCGAGGCGCAGCCGCGTGAGGATGTTCATGGGGGCTCCTTACCTGACGTGGAAAAGGGACTGTCCCTTTTCCACGTCACACGGGCGGCTCGCCGGTCTCGAGCACGCGCTCGAGCGCCGCCTCGTCGAGCACGGGGACGCCGAGCGACTCGGCCTTGGCGAGCTTGGAGCCCGCCGCCGCGCCGGCCACCACGTAGCTCGTCTTCTTTGAGACCGAGCCCGTGACCTTGGCGCCGAGGGCCTGCAGCGCTGCCTTGGCCTCGTCGCGCGTGCGCCGCTCGAGCGTGCCCGTGAGCACGAACGTGAGGCCGGCCAGCGTCTGCGGCCGCTCGGGCTCGGCGCGCTCCTCCTCCAGCGCCACGCCCGCCGCGCGCAGGCGCTCCACCACGGCCACGTTGCGCGGCACCGAGAAGAACTCGCGCACGCTCGCCGCGATCTTGGGGCCCACGCCGTCCACCTGCGCGATGTCCTCCTCGCCGGCCGTCGCGAGCGCCGCCATGCTCCCGAAGTGCGCCGCGAGCTGGCGCGCCACCGTGGCGCCCACGTGGCGGATGCCCAGGCCGAAGAGGACGCGCGCCAGGCCGCGGCCCCTGGACTCCGCGACCTGCGCCATGATCTTGGCCGCGATCACCGGCCCCACCACGATGTCGTCGCCGTCCACGGTCTGCCGGCCGGTCCAGACCTCGGCGAGGTCCTTCTCGGTGAGCCGGTCGTAGAAGTCGGCCACGTCCGAGAGCAGGCCCTGCTCGACCATGCGGCCCACGAGCTCGTCGCCGAGGCCGTCGATGTCCATGGCGTTGCGGCTGCCCCAGTGGATGAGGCGCTCGACGGCCTGCGCCGGGCAGTCGATGGAGACGCAGCGGTAGGCGACCTCGCCCTCCTCGCGTACCACGGGGCTGCCGCAGGAGGGGCAGGTCTCGGGCATGCGGAACTCGGGCGCGCCGGCCGGGCGCAGCTCCAGGACCGGCCCCACGACCTCGGGGATCACGTCGCCGGCCTTGTGGACCACGATCGTGTCGCCCACGCGGACGTTCTTGCGCTCGATCTCGTCGACGTTGTGCAGCGTGGCGCGCGCGATCGTGGAGCCGGCCACCGTGACCGGGTCGAACTCGGCCACCGGCGTGAGGACGCCGGTGCGGCCCACCTGCACGCGAATCTCGCGCAGGACGGTGCGCTTCTCCTCGGGCGGGAACTTGAACGCGATGGCCCAGCGCGGCGCGCGCGCCGTGAAGCCGAGCGCCGCCTGGCTCGCGAAGGAGTCCACCTTCACGACCACGCCGTCGATGTCGTAGTCCAGCTCGTCGCGACGCGCGAGGGCGGCCTCGCAGTAGGCGCGCACCTCCGCGGCGCTCGCGCAGCGCGCGTAGTGCGGGTTCACCGAGAAGCCGCAGTCGGAGAGCCAGCTCAGGAAGTCGTGCTGGGTGGCCACGTCGATCGGGGCCTCGTCGGCCACCGCGTAGATGAAGGTCTCGAGGTCGCGATGGGCCGTGACCTTGGGGTCCTTCTGGCGAAGGCTGCCCGCCGCGGCGTTGCGCGGGTTGGCGAAGGGCTGGGTGCCGGCGGCGTCGGCGTCCTCGTTCAGGCGCTGGAACGAGTGGCGCGGCATGTAGACCTCGCCGCGGACCTCCACCGTGCGGCCGAGCCCGCCGTCGGCCAGGCGCGCGAGGCCGGCCGGTGCCAGCGCGCGGGGGACGTCCGCGATCGTGAGCACGTTGGCGGTGACGTTCTCCCCGGTGGTGCCGTCGCCGCGCGTGGCGGCGCGCACGAGCTGGGCGTCGCGGTAGGTGAGCGCCACGCCCAGGCCGTCGATCTTGAGCTCGCAGGTGTAGGCCACCGGGCGCTCCGGCGTGGCGCCGAGGGCCTCGTCGGTGCGCGCGAGCCACTCGTCGAGCTCGTCGAGGTCCATCGCGTCGTCCATCGAGTACATGCGCGCGGCGTGGGTCACCGGCTCGAACTGCTCCGAGACGTAGCCGCCCACGCGCTGCGTGTAGGAGTCGGGCGTGACCAGCTCGGGATGCGCGGCCTCGAGGGCGAGAAGCTCCTGGAGGGTGCGGTCGAACTCGGCGTCGGACATCTCGGGTCGGTCGAGTGCGTAGTAGGCGTAGGCCGCGTGGCTGAGGACGCGGTTGAGCTCGGCGGCGCGGGCGCGCGGCGTGGGCGCGGGGACGGGCTTTGGCGCGGCGGCGTCGGACGCGGGCGGCTCCCCGAAGAGCGTTCCCTGCTGCGGCTGCGCGTGCTTCTCGTCTGCCATGTGGCTCCCTCCGCGGTCGTTTAGGCCCACCCATGGTAGCGCAGGGGCCGGACGGGGCGCCTCGGGCGCGCGGGGCGGGCCCGTCTCGCCAAACGAAGGCGGCACCGGCGCCGGGTATGTACACCCGTTCCGGGTATGTACACCCACCCCGGGCTATCGCCTACTTTGAGGTTATATATTCCCAGCTCAACGGGTCGGCGAGAAGGCCCTTGTGCCGCGGGCACTGTACATACCCGGAACCGGTGTACATAGTCGTCAGCTCATCCGCGGCGGAGGCCCCTCAGCGCGCGACCAGGCGCCGCTCGGCCGCCAGCGCGCGCCCGCCGAACGCGACCTGCGCGAGCATCAGCGCCCCCGCCGCGACCCAGAGCGCCGGATAGCCGCCGGCCGCCACGAGCGGCGCGCCCACGGCCGAGCCCACGCCGCCTCCGGCGAAGACGCCCAGCCCGATGAGGCCGGTGCAGAGCCCGGACTGCGCGGGGTCGGCGTCCATGGAAAGCGAGACCAGCGTCGGCTGCACGAGGATGTAGCCCAACCCCAGCGCCCCGGCGGCGAGAAGCGCCGGCGGCCAGGCGCCCGTCGCGCTCACCGCCGCGAGCGCGAGCACCGCCACCAGCCCGGACGCCTCGCCCACCCGGATGACGCCGAGCGCGCCGCGAGCCATCCCGATGCGCCCGGAGACGGCGCCGCCCACCAGACACATCACGCCGTAGAGCATCATGACCAGGCCGGCCTGCGTGGACGTGAGGCCGCAGCGCTCGGCGAGGAAGGTCCCCATGAAGCTGTAGACGCCGAGAAACGCCACGCCCGTGGTGCACGCCACCAGGAAGACGGCGCGATGCGGGCCGAGGAAGACGCGCGCGGCGCGCACGAGGAACGGTGCGGACGGCGCGCCCTTCTCGCCCGCCACGCTGGTCTCCCCCGCCGCCGGCCGCTCCGGCAGGCGCAGCCGCCACAGCAACGCAAGCGCCACGAGCGCCAGCGCGCCGAAGCACGCGAAGGCCGCCCGCCAGCTCACGAGGTCGCAGATGATGCCGCCGAGGCCCGACGACAGCCCCTGGCCCGTGAACGTGACGCCCATGAGCACGCCCACGGCGGCGCCCCGGCACTCGGGCCCCACCACGTCGCCGACGAGCGCCTGCGAGACCGCGATGATCCCGGCCGCGAAGCACCCCGTGACCACGCGCGCGGCCACGAGCAGCTCGAGCGTGGGCGCCACGGCGCACAGAAACGTCCCGACGGCCAGGCCCGCCACGATCACGTGGAGCACGCGCAGCCGGCCGAAGCGGTCGCCGATGGTGCCGGCCACGGGCTGGAGCAGGCCGTAGGGCACCAGGTAGGCGGTGAGCACGATCGCCGTGGCCGAGGCCGCGACGCCCAGACCGTTCGCGATCGCGGGCAGGGCCGGCGAGACGAACCAGTTGTCGGCGGCCGAGACGAGGCCGCAGAAGCCGAGCGTGAGAACGACGCGGCGCTGCGCCGGGGTGAGCTGACCCATGGGATTCCCTTCGTTGAGCGGTGCCGAACCATTGTAGGCCGGCACGGCACACGACGCGCCGGGTGCCAGGGAGGGCGCCCGCGCCCCGCCCGCGGCCGCGCGCACGCCGCTCACCGAGAGGCCCACGTCACGATGGAGTCAGACTGCCCTTCTCACCTGCAACGTCAGATATCGGTCAGCCTCCGGGAAGGCAGGGGCTCGCAATCGTCGCTACCCTTGCCCTCCAAGGAGGTGTCGTATGGGTACACTGTCTACAGTAAACGCTTCTTCAACGATAGGCAGTCTCATGGCAACGAGTCTCGTGTCGGGCAGGGTCAGCGAAGAATGCAAGGAGCGCGCGGCGTTCTTCATCCGACGCGCGGGCCTCACCACCTCTGACGTCATTCGAATCGTCTGGGAGAACATCGCCAGGACCGGCGAGGTGCCGAAGCCCGTCGAGGAATCCGCAGCCGGTGACCAGTCGCTTGAAACCGTCGATAATCCGCTCATGCGCCGGTTTCTCGAACTTCGGGCAACGACTCCCAGCTCAGACTTCCTCAGAAACCTGACTCCCGAGGGCTTGAAAGAGGAGCTGGCAAGCCGTGACATATAAATTATTTCTTGACACGAACATCCTGCTGGACCAGATGATAGATGATCGTCCAGGATCAGACGACGCCTTGCGGCTCACTGGGATGGCCACGAGGGGCAACGTGCTCTGCACCATCTCGACCACGTCCTTGAGCGACGTCTACTACATCTCGCGCCGGACGGTTCCCGAGCGGAAGCGCCGGGCCTGGCTCGAGTTCTTTCTCGATGCTTTCGAGGCCGTGGCTCCCGACACGAACACCTGTCGCACGGCGCTGGCGTCCGACGAGCCCGACTACGAGGACGGCGTCGTTCGCGCGCTTGCCGAGAGGTGCCATGCCGACTATATCATCTCCCGTGATGAGCGCGCGTTTGCAGGATCAGGCGTTCCCCGACTCTCTGCAGCGGAGTTTCTTGAGGTCGCGGGACTAGGCGGCACTCACGTAACGCGCTAACGGCTACGACCTTTGCACAGCGCGCGGAAGACCCTCTATGGCAAGCGAGGCGCCCCCGGCTCCGCTGAGGGAGTCGGGGGCGCAGACGCTGGTCAGGCGAGAAGAACCTAGGCGGTTGCCCGGCCCGCCTCCCTCTGGGCCGCGCGCTCGTCTTCTTGGTCCATTCGCTCAACGAGCCAGACCTTGATAAGGGACTGGCGCGTCACCCCGTAGCGGGAGGCAAAGGCGTCCAGACGCGCGATCGTCCCGTCGGACATGTCGAGGGCGACCCGCCTAGACGGCTCGCGTCCGGGCTTGCGGAGCGTTGACATATCCGCATATTCGAGGACGCTCTCCTCCCCCTTGTCAAAGACGCGCTCCATCTCGGATTCGCTGCTAAAGGTTTTCATCGTATGCCCTCTCTTCGTCCTTATGAGAGCGTCGAACCGAGATGATCCTTGTTCGGCCCTCACGGTAGGTCACAATCGCTGTCCAATGACGGTTCCCCATCAAACCAATAACCGCATAGCGCGGTTCATCTGGATACCGAAGCCTAACCTCAATCCTCTCTGGATCTGCAAAGAGCTCGCGGGCCTGTTCAAAGCTGACCCCATGCTTCTTTGCATTGGACGCGCTTTTTTCTGGGTCCCACTCAAACTCCATGCCATCATCCCCTTCTTGGCTTGAATTGTACCTTTTTCGTACTATTTAAGTACATATCACTATATCGACAAAAACACCCCCGGCTCCGCTGAGGGAGCCGGGGGCGCAGACGCTAATCAGGTGAGAAGAACGCGCGACTGACTAGTGACGACGCTTCAGGAAGGCGCCGAGACCGGCAACGGCGGTGCCGAGCGCGGCGATGCCGGAGACCGCCATCGTGGCGTCGCCCGTGGAGGGCAGGGCGTCCTTCTTGGCCGACTTGGTGTCGTCAGACTTCTTGGCAGTATCGTCGGACTTGTCGGTGGTGTCCGTCGTCTGGTCGCCAGCGTCAGTGGCGTCGTCAGCCGGGGTCTCGGCGTCGGTGTTGTCGTCGCCCGGGATCCCGGTGTCGTCACCGGGCTCCTCAGTGCCGGGCTGCTCGCCGCCGGGCTCCTCAGTACCGGGGTTCTCACCCTCGCCGGGCTCCTCGGTCCCAGGCTCCTCGGTCTCGCCACCAGGCTCCTCGGTACCCGGGTTCTCGCCCTCGCCGGGGTTCTCAGGCTCCTCGGTGCCGCTGCCCGGCTCCTCGGTCTCCGCCTTGTGCTCGTAGACGTTGACAACGTGGCTGCCCGCGCCGCCAATCAGATCGCTAGACAGGACTTCGTCGGCGTTGTCGAAGTTGGTCCAGTACCAGGTGATTCCATCGTACTGGTCGTCAAGCTCGTCAACGAACGTCTGGAAGGCGACCTGCTGGCCAACGGGCGTCTCAACGTTGATCGTGGTCACGGTGCCATCGGCAAAGTGGAAGATGACCGTCAGAGTCTCCTGCTGCTCGGTCTCGCCGCCCTCGCCGGGCTCCTCGGTGCCGCCGCCCTGGCCGGGCTTGTCACAGCCGGGCTTGCCAATCCAGCCCCAGCAGATGTCGCAGAACCCGTCGTGGTTTCGGTCAACCACGGGGTGCTTCACATGCGCCAGCCACCAGTTTCCATAGTGCCACTCACCCTTGAACCAGTTCCAGTCAGTGGCACAGAAAGACGTGGGGTCAGGAGTCTCGGCATTGGAGGCGGCGTCGGTGGTCTCCGTATCAACGGTCTGCTCGACGGCGGTGGTCTCGTCCGGGGTCGCCTCGTCAGCGAGCGCGGTGGCCAGCGGGCCGGCGACGGGACTCAGGGCCAGCACGGCCGTGAGGCCGGCGGTCACCGCGATGTTCCTCTTGGTGCTCTTGTTCATGTGGAGCTGCTCCTCTCCAAAAATGCGAGAAGGTCGGGCGGGAGGCACGTTGCCTCGCGCACCCGACCGTTGCTCGCTTTGACTAGTGACGACGCTTCAGGAAGGCGCCAAGGCCCGCGACGGCGGTGCCCAGCGCGCCGAGGCCGGAGACGGCCATGGTGGCGTCACCCGTGCTCGGAAGAGTGCTCTTGTCGGAAGCGGTCTTGTCCGAGGCGGTCTTGTCCGCGCCCTTGTCCGGGGCGAGCGGGGTCTTGGTGTCGTCCGTGACGCCCGCGCCGTCAACGCCGTTCTTGCTCCACTTGGCCCAGAGGGTCATGTCCTCGGTGACGGGCGTGGAGAAGTCCCAGGCCTGGGTGAGGTTGGTGTCGGAGTACCAGCCCTCGAACGTGTAACCCTCGCACTTGGGGTCTGCCGGCTTGGCCACGGTCTTGCCGTCCTCGACCTCGACGACCGCGTTCTCGGTGCTGGCGAGGCAGTCATCGAAGGTGACCTTGTGAATCTCGGCGGCAGGGGTCTCGGTGCCGGGCTCCTCGGTGCCGGTGCCGGGGGTCTCGGTGCCGGTGCCGGGGGTCTCCGGGGTCTCGGTACCCTCGCCGGGCTCCTCGGTGCCGGTGCCAGGCTGCTCAGTGCCCTCGCCGGGCTGCTCGGGCTCAGTCGTCTCCTCGTCCTGGATCCACTTGGCGTAAAGGGTCATGTCACCGGTGACGGGCGTCGCGAAGTCGTAGGGCTGGGTGCACTCGGCGTCGGTGTACCAGCCGGCGAAGTCGTAACCCTCGCGCGTCGGGTCAGCGGGCTTGGACACGGTCTTGCCAGTGTCGACAACCTGCCTGGTGTCATCAATGCCCGCATCGCCATAGTTAAAGGTGACGGTTGCAAGCTTCACGCACTTCACCGTGATAGTGGTGTCACCCTTGATCTCATAGCTAGTGATGTCATCAATAGGCGACCCCTCACCGTCAGCGTAGCCGTCGACCCGATATCCCTCGGGAGCGCGCCGCGCATCAGCGTAGTCAAAAAGGTTGACGGACTCGGGGGTGGTGGTATCCAGCGTCTTACCACTTTCGTCGACGAACTCGTACGTCACCGTCGGCTGGCGGTCGAACTTAGCGTAAAGCGACTTGTCCTCAGTAATCTTGCTGCCGGGTGCAACCGGAGAATAACGGACGGTATATTCCGGATCGGTAAACCAACCGTCAAGCTTATAACCCTCTGGAATTAGAGGCTTAAGGGCTTGATATGCGTCTGCAACGGTAGCACTACCGCTGTACTCAACCTGCTCAGAATAGAAAGGCGTATCCTGATCAGGGCTGAGATAGTAACTCACCGTCGGCTTCTCAACCCACTTGGCATACAAGTTCATATCATCTGGAAAAGCACCGAAGTCAGTGATCTTCTTCGTGAATTCTTTATCGGTATACCAGCCGTCAAACGAATAGCCCTCCGCCGGCGCATGGGCTTTCATCTCTTCGGAAGAAGGAAGCGTAATCGCTGAGTTGGTCTGGTTCCTAGTTGTCGTCTCCTCCTTATATGGGGAGAGCTCATCCATATCGTCATAGGAGAGCGCATTCCAAAACTTTATCGTGACCGTCTTTGACCCCCACTTGGCATAGAGGTCAAGATCTGTGTACTGAGGTTTGTTGGAAGAGAAGTAGTACTCGTTTTCGCAATCGGGATCTGTGTACCAGCCGACAATCATCATGCCTTCGGGTGCAAGATAGCTTTTTAAAGTTATGTCCTTAATCGTTGCGCCATAGGCGTACTCTTCGGTCACATCTTGATTGAGAGTGCTGTTGAAATGCCATCTAATCGTAATCGTAGAAGGTTGATCTTCTGTTTTTGACTCATTCGCGACGTCCGTCACGGGTGTGGCATCGTCTGCAAGCGCCGTCACGACCGGGCCCGCAACCGGGCTCAGTGCCAGCACCGCGGTGAGCCCCGCGGTCACAGCGAGGTTCCTCTTGGTCCCCTTGTCCATTCCCAACGTTCCCTTCTCCTAGCCAAGCGACGCTCCCGGGCGAAAACGTGCCAGAGGGTCGGCCCGAGAATCGCTTAGATGCTAGTCGAGGTTCACGTCACTAATCGTTTCTTCTTTTTGTTATCGGGGGTATTAAACTCATAGCAAGGACACACGTGTATTGGGAGGGACCATCATTGCTGATACGCTCCAAATTGACACCGTCTCACATTGTTTTCGCAGGTACCCGGCTTCCAATCCCTACGCCGATTCGAGGGGTGGGGGCACCGTTGGAACCCCTTGAGCAATTGTTGCTCCCCTTACAATCGAAAGCACGCTAACCAAGCCATCGCCGGAACGGGCCGGCATCGGAATGCCCCGGGTGCTTCTCTTCAGACTCTACGCGTCGGCCCGAACGAGACCCTCCTCCAGGCAGTAAGCCGCATAGAGCGGAAGGCACCTGATCTCCTCGCCCCGCTCGCCTCGCTCGACGTCGAAGTTCCGCTCGGAGAACACGACCGCATACGGCGCGCGCGAGCGCGTCATGAACGTCGAGAGGGTCCTGGCCCGCACGTTGCGCGCCGACTTGACCTCGACGGGGATGACGCGCGCACGGTCATCCTGGAGCAGGAAGTCAAGCTCGCCGCGCGCTCCCCAGGACGCGGGAGGAGTCCAATAGTAGGTCTGGAGGTCGTTTGAGGCGAGCGCCTGCATCACGGAGTTCTCCGCGAGCGCGCCGCGGAAGTCCGACGAGACGGGCGCCGTGCCCTGGGACTCAAGCCAGAGCCGTGGGTTGACCGCGAGCTTGTAGAACATGAGGCCCGTGTCCGCCAGGTAGACCTTGAAGAAGCTGCCCTCGTCGGCGTCGTAGGGAACGAGCGGTGCCTCGACGCACTCGGTGAGGCCGTTGATGCTCACCATTCCGGCTCCCTCGAGCCAGTCGAGCGGCTCGAGCAGCTTTGCGCGTCTGCCGCCGCGCTCGACCTCGGCATACTTGAACTTCTTCGTCGACGCCCTCAGGAGCTGAGCGGGAATGCTGCGCCAGAGCTTGCGGGCCGCGAGCGCGCTGATGCCGTTGTCCGGATCCGTCATGTCGGCCGTATAGATCTGGTCGACCTCCCGCTGCTGGACGCGCGCCTCGTCGACCTGGCCCGTTCGCACGTAGGCGTCCACGGCCGCAGGGAGCCCGCCGACAACCTGATAGACCCTGAACAGCTCGTTCGCGCGCTCGTGAGCCGCATAGGGCTCGAGGGTCCGCGCATGGACACGGATCGCCTCGGCCATCTGCTCTTCGCCAACGGCCCAAAGGAACTCCTCGAACGTCATGGGGTGCAGGGTCACCTGCCGGACCCCGCTGGGGAACGGCAGGTTCCTGCGGCGCGTGGCCACGCCGAGCTGGCTGCCCGTGGCGGCGACGCGCCAACCGGAGCCGGAGAAGAACCTCAACGAGTTCAGCGCGCGCTCACAGAGCTGCACTTCGTCGAAGAGGACAAAGGCACTCTCGCGGTCGAGACGGACGCGCTTGTAGTCCGCCACGCGACGCATGATGGCGTCCACGTCATCGGTCGGCCCGTCAAAGAGCGGGGCGATGAGGTCGAGATCCGTCTGGAAATCCAGCTTGACGAAGGCCTCTCCCGCAAGGCGGCGGCCGACCTCCTCGACCACATAGGTCTTGCCGACGCGACGCGCCCCGCGCACGAGAAGGGGGCACTCATAGCGCTCGGTTGCCCAGCCCTCGATGAGATGTTCTATGCTCCGGCGCAGTGGCATGCCACACCCCTTGGGTCTTCCTGTTAGGAAATCGTGTATTTAGGATACACGCTTTTGCTAGAAATCGTGTATCTCAGATACACAAAATTACGAGAAATCGTGTATTCGGAGTACACGAAAACATGCCTGCGGGAGGAGAGCCCCCATACAGCGAGAAGGGCCCCGCACGCCGCAGGGCCCTTCTCGCCGAGCGAATGTGCCGGGGCTTCGGCTACGCCACCTTCGCCTCGTAGCCGGCGTCGGCGACGGCCGCCACGAGCGCGTCGTCGGAGACGGCGTCGGTGACGTCGCAGGTGGCGGTGCCGTCATCGAGCGAGACGGCCACGTTGGAGACGCCGTCAACGCCCTCGAGCGCCTTCGTCACGTGCTTGACGCAGTTCTGGCACATCATGCCGGTCACGTTGAGCTTCTTGGTCATGGTAGGTTCCTCCCTCTTGGTTGCGGACACGGTCTCGGGCGCGGGGTCCCCGGCGGGGGCCTCGACGCGCTCCACGGTCACGGCCAGGTCGCTGGCCGGGGCTGCCTCGGCGGCGCACTCGCGCGGCTTCCAGGTGCGCAGACGCAGCGCGTTGCTCACCACGAAGACCGACGAGAAGCCCATCGCGGCGGCGCCGATCATCGGGTTGAGGTTAACTCCCCAGGCGGAGAAGACGCCCGCCGCCACGGGGATGCAGATGGCGTTGTAGAACAGCGCCCAGAAGAGGTTCTGCTTGATGTTGCGCATCGTGGCGCGGCTGAGCTCCATCGCGGTGGCCACGTCGGCCGGGTCGGAGTGCATGAGCACCATGTCGGCCGAGCTGATGGCCACGTCGGTGCCGGCGCCGATCGCGATGCCCACGTCGGCGCGGGCGAGCGCGGGGGCGTCGTTGATGCCGTCGCCCACCATCGCCACCTTGTGCCCGGCCTGCTGCAGCGCGCGGACCCTCTCCTCCTTCTGCGCGGGCAGCACGCCGGCGATGACCTCGTCGACGCCCACCTGGCGCGCCACGGCGGCCGCGGTGCGCTCCTGGTCGCCGGTCAGAAGGACCGTGCGGGCGCCCATCGAGCGCAGGCGGGCGATGGCCGTCGCGGCGGTGGGCTTGACGGGGTCGGCCACGCAGATCATGCCGAGCGCGCGACCGCCTGCCGAGAAGAACAGCGCCGTCTTGCCCTCGTCGGACAGGCGCGTCGCCTCGTCGGCGAGCTCGCCCAGCTCGACGCCGTGGGCGGCCATGAGCCGGGCGTTGCCGGCGAGCGCCTCCCGACCGTCGACCGCGGCGACGAGGCCGCCGCCCGCGACCTGCTGGAACTTCTCGACGCGGGCGTCGGCGTCCGCGCCGGCGTGGCTCTCATCCACCCAGCCGCAGACGGCCGATGCCAGCGGGTGCTCGCTCTTGCGCTCGAGCGCGCCCGCCACGCGGGCGAGCTCGTCCTCCGTGGCGCCGGCGGCCAGGACCACGTCGGTCACGCTGGGCTTGCCGGCGGTGACGGTGCCGGTCTTGTCGAGCACCACGGCGTCGATGTCGCAGGCGCCTTCGAGGGCCTCGGCGGACTTGATGAGGATGCCGTTGGCGGCGCCGCGGCCGGTGCCCACCATGATGGCCGTGGGCGTGGCCAGGCCAAGCGCGCACGGGCAGCTGATCACGAGGACCGAGATCGCGTGGCTGAGCGCGGTGGCGAAGTCGCCGGAGACGACGAGCCACACGACGAGCGTCACGGCGGCGATGGCCATGACCACCGGCACGAAGACGCCGGCGATCCTGTCGGCCATGCGCTCGATGGGGGCCTTGGAGCCGGTGGCCTCGTCCACCAGGCGGATGATGCCGGCGAGCGCGGTGTCGTCGCCCACGGCACGGGCCTCCATCGCGAACCAGCCGGTGGTGGAGACGGTGGCGCCCGTCACGGGGTCGCCCACGCCCTTCTCCACGGGCACCGACTCGCCGGTGATGGCCGACTCGTCGACCGCGGCCGAGCCCTCGACCACCACGCCGTCCACCGGCACCGACTCGCCGGCGCGCACGACCACGCGGTCGCCCACGACCACCTGCTCGGTGGGCACCTCGACCTCGCGGCCGTCGCGCACGACGGTGGCCGTCTTGGGCGCGAGGTCCATGAGCGCGGTGATGGCGTCGGTGGTGCGGCCCTTGGCGCGGGCCTCGAAGTACTTGCCCAGCGAGATGAGCGTGAGGATCGTGCCGGCCGAGTCGAGGTAGAGGCTGTGGGTCGCGGCGTGGGCGGCGGCCATGTCGCCGACGCCCAGCGCGAGCGCCGCGATGTAGAGCTGCACGACGCTCCAGGCCGCCGACGCCGCCGAGCCGATGGCGATCAGCGAGTCCATGTTGGGCGCGCCGTGGAGAAGCGACTTGAAGCCGCCCACGAAGTAGTGGCGGTTGACGAAGAGGATGGGCACGCACAACAAGAGCTCCGTGAGGCCGAGCGCCATCATGCCCGCCTCGCCGGTGAGCGCCGGGGGCTGCGGCCAGCCGAGCATCGGGCCCATCGCGACGTAGAACAGCGGCACCGTGAAGATCGCCGAGACGATCAGCTGGTGCAGCCGCTGCTCGACGTCGCGGCGCGCCGCCGCGCCGGGCTCCTCGCGGGGCGCGGCCGCGGTCGTGCCGCCCGCCGGCGCGAAGCGCGGGGCGCCGTAGCCGGCGTGGTCGATGGCGGCGCACACGGCGGCGGCCGTCTCGGGCGAGCCGTCGTAGTCGAGCTCCATCGAGTTCTTGAGCAGGTTGACGTTGGCGTCCGTGACGCCCGCCACGCCGGCCGCCGCCTTCTGCACGTGCGTGGCGCAGGCGGCGCACGTCATGCCCTGTATGTCAAAGGTCTCCGTCATCCGTGAAGCACCTCCCCTCGTGGAAAAGGGACTGTCCCTTTTCCACGCGTCACATGAACTTCTTGAAGAGGCCCATGACCTCGTCGACGACCTCGGTGTCGCCCGCCTGGACGCGCTCGACCACGCAGGTCTCCAGGTGGTCGCGCATCACCTCGCGCGAGATGGCCTTCACGGCCGACTCAACGGCGGCGAGCTGCGTGAGGACGTCGCCGCAGTAGCGGTCGTCCTCCACCATCTGCCTGATGCCGTTCAGCTGGCCGACGGCGCGGTTGATGCGGGTCGTGACGTCGCGCTTGAGCTCGGGCGAGCGCGGCGTGTGCTTCTGCGTCCCGCACCGCGGGCAGGCGTCGTCCGCACGGTCCTTCTCGGTCATGGGTCCCCTCTCTCGCAGATACCCCCATGGGGTTCCTGTCGCGATGAGCTTATACCCCCATGGGGTACGTGTCAAACACACGAAGCGGCAATAGGGGGCAGTGGCAGACGGCGGGCGAGGTGCGCCCCCGGCATGGGGGGCGGCTCGCGCGCCGGGGCGGCCGCTAGTTGAAGGCGTGCTCCGCGGTGACGTCGGTGCCGGCAGCGGTTCCGTCGGTGCTCCACGCCACGAGCTCGTGCGTCCCGTAGGCGTACGCATAGAAGGAGTAGTCGCCGAGAAACACCGTGATGCCGTGGTTCGTGAGGAGGTACGGGTCCGCGGTGCCGCTCACGTACGACGCGGCGTTCGCGCGGATGGTGGCCTCGTCGGTGCCGTTCGCCCCCTCGGGGTGCGACGTCACGTACGAGACGATCGCATCGACCGCCGCGGCGTCGAGGTCCGCACGGCTCACGCCGAGGGCCTCCCACGGCTCGACCTCCTCGCCCGTGGCCATGTCAAAGACGAAGCCCTCGAGGTAGTTGTCGCCGTGCGCGCCCCAGAAGGTGGCGTAGCTGCTCACGCGCACGCCCACGTACTGCCCGACCTGCGCGTCCATCGAGGAGCGTCGGTCCGTGATCTCGGGGGCGGAGCTGTCGAAGGTCCAGGACTCGGACTGCGCGACGTCGGCCTCGTAGTCGGCGCGCAGCCGCTCATTGACGGCGTCCACGGCCGAGCCCTCCCCGCTCGCCTCGAGCCTGAGGCAGCCCCACTCGCTCTGCATGGTGCCGCTCTGCGCGTCGGGGCCGCTCTCCCACATCGGCAGCGTCACGGTCTCGAGCTCCTCGGTGCCCGTGTAGGTGAGCGACGCGGGGTCGGCAGCGGGCTCGTCCTGCCCCGCGTCCGCTCCGGCGTCGGCCGCCTCCCGGGCGTCGAGAAGGTCGCCGGCCAGCGACTCGAGCTGTGCCACGGTGTCGCGCGTCTGCTCCGCGGTCTTCTCGGCCTCCCCGGACGTGGAGAACTCGTCCTCGGTGAGCAGGGCGGAGGTGGCCTTGTCGGCGTCGATGCCGAGGAGCTCGTCGGCGTCCAGGGAGGTCTGGCCGTCGATCGGCTGGCCGTCGACAAGGATCGTGTAGCCGTCCGGGGCGCCGTCGGAGCCGACGTTCATCTGAAACTCGACGGTGTGGGCCAGGCCGAACGAGCCGTCGTCGCAGATGCCCACGTAGTTGATCCCCGAATCTGAGAGGTCCTGCTCGAGGTAGGTACGCGAGCCGTCGGTCGTGGGGACCAGCGTCACGAACGCGTACCCGCCGTTGGAGTAGCCGTGGTGTCCCGACCACACCTTGGTGGCGGCGTCGGACGCCTCGTCGTACTGCCAGACCTCCACGGTGTAGGAGTCGGTCGAGGTGGGGAAGCTTGTCGAGACGGACGGGTCGGAGGCGTAGGCCACCACGAGCCGCTCCGTGCCGTCCCCGAAGTCGACGAGCCGCGCGTAGCAGAGACCGTCGAGCCAGGAGAGGGCAACCTCCCCCGAGTCGCTCACGATCGACACCTCGCCGTAGGTTGCCTGGAGGTCGCGGACCACCTGGAGGTAGGCGCCGTAGCGGCCGAGGCGCACGGGCGCGGCCTGGGCGCCCTGGTCGGCGGACGGCGTCACGACGATCTGCTCGGGGAGCTGCTCGTCCGAGGCGCCGCCGTCGGGCTCGGCGCCCTCGTCGGCCACGGTCACGGGGGGCACGAACTGGGGCACACCGCCCTCGGGCGTGACGGTCACCTCGTAGGTGCCGGCGGCGAGCTCGCCGAAGTCGCTCATGGCGAAGCCGTTGGTGCCGTCGACGTCGAGCTGCGGCAGGGCGCTCACGTCGATGGCGCGGCCGTCGGGGCCGTCCGCCTCGCGCACGCGCACCACGTAGCGCGCGATCGGCGCGCCCGACGAGTCCTGCGGCACGATGCGGGTCACGCGCGACACGCGGACCGCCTCGCGCGAGCCGAAGGCGACCGTCGTCGCGCCCGGGCCGCCCCAGAGGCCCATCTGGTGCGTGACGAGGGCGGCCCCGGCGGCGAGGGCGACGAGCAGCACGACGACGATGGCCGCCACGAGGCCGCGGCGGCGCTTGGGGCACGCGGGCGGCTCCGGGGCCGGCGCGGGCGCGGGCTCCGGGTCGGGTGCCGGCGCCGGGGCTGGGGCGGGTGCCGGGTCGGAATCGGGCGCGGGCGGCTCCGGGGCCGGCGCGGGCGCGGACTCCGGGGCGGGTCGCGCCGTGACCGGTGCCCCGCACGAGGTGCAGAACTTGGAGCCTTCGGGAATCTCGGACCCGCACGCGGTGCAGAACATGGGCGCCCCCTGTCACTTGGCCGACGATACGGAAAAGTATGCCACACGGGCGCGGAGCCGGCGCGAGCCGCGGCCGACCGGAAGCTCCCGCTCAAACGTTCGGATGCGCAGGAGCTTCTCGCCAGCTCCCGAGCAGACGAACGCTTTGGCGAGAAGAACGCGCGCGGCCGGGAGCTTCTCGCCAACCCACGGGCAGGCGAACGCCGGCGGCCCCAGCCGGGCCCATCCCCTATCATGGACGGACCGCCAGCCCACGTCGGAGGACCCCATGGACGACCGCACCTACCGCACCCTCTGCTCGATCCTGCGCGAGGAGCTCGTGTGCGCCCTCGGCTGCACCGAGCCCATCGCCGTGGCCTACGCCGCCGCCCTCGCGCGCCGCACGCTCGGCGCGGAGCCCGAGCGCATGACGGTGGCCTGCTCCGGCAACATCGTCAAGAATGTGAAGAGCGTCACGGTCCCCAACTCGGGCGGCATGCGCGGCGTGGAGGCGGCCGCCGCGCTCGGCGCCGTGGGCGGCTCGGCCGACAGCGCCCTCGAAGTGCTCGAGAGCGTCACGCCCGCCCACGTCGCGCACGCGCGCGAGCTTCTCGCCACGCCCGACTACTGCACCGTCGAGCTGGCCGAAGGCGTGCCCAACCTCTACATCGACGTCACCGCCGAGGCCGCGGGCCACACGGCGCGCGTGGTCATCGCCGAGCACCACACCGACATCACCCTGATCGAGCTCGACGGCCGCACGCTGCGACGCGCCGACGACGGCCGCCCGGACGCGCCGGACGCCGAGAAGGCCGACCGCTCCGGCATCACCGTCGAGGCGATCCTCGACTTCGCCGAGACCGCAGACCTGGACGACGTGCGCGACGTGCTCGAGCGCCAGCTCACCCTCAACGACGCCATCTCGCGCGAGGGTCTCGACAACGCGTGGGGTGCCGAGGTGGGCCGCACGCTCATGGAGGCCCGCCCGCACGACGTGGCCACCCGCGCCCGCGCCCGCGCCGCGGCCGGCTCCGACGCGCGCATGAACGGCTGCTCGATGCCCGTGGTCATCAACTGCGGCTCGGGCAACCAGGGCATCACCTGCTCGATGCCGGTGCTCGAGTACGCCGAGACCTGGGGCGTGGACCGCGACCGGCTGCTGCGCGCGCTGATCGTCTCCGACCTCACGGCGGCGCACCTCAAGAGCTACATCGGCAGCCTGTCGGCGTTCTGCGGCGTGGTCTGCGCAGCCGCCGGCGCGGGCGCGGCCATCTGCTGGATGGGCGGCGGCACGCGCGACCAGGTGGGCGAGACGATCGTCAACACCCTGGGCAACGTGGGCGGCATCGTGTGCGACGGCGCCAAGTCCAGCTGCGCGGCCAAGATCTCGGCGGCTGTGGACGCCGCCACGCTCGGCTACGAGATGGCCGTGGCGGGGCGCGGGTTCCGCGGCGGCGAGGGCCTCGTGCAGGACCGCCTCGAGGACACGATCCGCGGCATGGGCTACGTGGGCCGCGTGGGCATGCGCGACACCGACGTGGAGATCCTGAACATCATGATCGGCAAGACCGACGTGAGCCGCTGCTGACGCGGCGCGGGCGCCGACGCCGTCACACGAGGTCGTAGGGCATGCGGCGCGCAACGAGCCACGAGAGCGCGCAGAAGGGCCACGTCAGCGGCACGAGGGCCAGGCACGCGAGCCTGAGCAGGTAGAAGAGCGCGCGGCGAAGGCCCGAGCGCGGGCGCGTCTCGCAGGTCATCCGCACGAAGCCGCCGCCCGGGGTCTCTCCCCCGCGCAGCCACGGCACCACGCCCTCGACCACGAGGAACACCGCGGCGAGCACGGCCGTCTCCAACGGGGCGAGAAGCTCCTCGACGCGCGCGTCAAGCCCGAGCGCCGCGAGCGCGAGGCGCGCCAGCGAGCCCACGAGGACCCACGCGCCGCCCACGAGCGCCATGTCGAGGCACCACGCCACGCCGCGACGCACGAGGCCCGGCTCCGTGGTGGGCGCGCCGTCGCGCTCGGGGCCGGCGAGCGGCAGGACCCGCTCCACCAGCCGCGCGAGCCCCCAGCCGACCATCGCGCCCCCGACGTTCCAGGCGAGGTCGTCCACGTCGAAGGTGCGGTACGCGTGCGGGTAGATCCCAAAGAGGCCCGTGAGCTGGGCCGTCTCGATGGTGAACGACGCCATGAGCGCGAGCGCGGCGGTGCGGGGCGCGCCCCATCCGGGACCGCGGCGCGCGATCACGCCGAACGGCACGAAGAACGCCACGTTGGCCAGGATCTGCGGCACCGCCGAGACGCCGTCCCGGGCGAGGTCGGCCAGAAACCCGAGCGGGTTCAGCTGCGGCGGCACGCCGTAGGTGATGCCGGGCCCCGACGTGCCCTCGGGCAGCGGATAGAGCGTGAAGCACACGAGCGAGAGCGCGTACAGCACCGACAGGTACGCGCCCACGGCCGACCACGCGCGCAGCCGGCCGTCGCGATGGTAGAGCAGCGCCAGGATCGGCAGCGTCAGCGCGAGCGAGGCGAGCGGCCACAGCGCCAGCGCCAGGGCGAAGCTGTCGCTGAAGGAGCCGAGGAAGCGCGAGAGGAGCCCCATCTAGCGCCGCGCCCTTCTCGCCACCAGGGCGAGCGCCGCCGCCATGACCGCGATGACCGCCTGATAGGCCACGAGCTCGCCGGCCGCCCTGATCAGGCCGGCCAGTCCGCGATGACGTCCGTGCTCCATGGTGCCTCCCCGCGTGCGGGGTCGCCCCCGCGTCGTCCTGACGTGCTCCCGTCGGGCGCGGCGCGCGAGTCGCCGGCGGCGCCGCGCCCCGGGTGGCCTCGATTGTGCGCGAGACCCGCGCGCGGGGCCATCGATTGGCCTTACGCCCACGTGACGCTTTGGTAAGGTTGCGCGGAGCCGGGCCGGGCGGCGCGGGCGTCAGCCGCGGGAGGCGCGCGGCAGCGCGCTCATGGCCACGCGGACCGCCTCGTCCTCGTCGTCGGTGACGACCATGAGCTCGGGGTCAAGCGGCGAGATGTTGCCCGCCTCCGTGACCGTGCCCTCGAGCCAGTCCATGAGGCCACGCCAGTAGTCGGTGCCGAAGAGCACCACCGGCGTGCGCGTGACCTTGTGCGTCTGCACGAGCGTGAGCAGCTCGAACGCCTCGTCGAGGGTGCCGAAGCCGCCCGGGAACACGATCGCGCCGCTCGAGTATTTCACGAACATCGTCTTGCGCACGAAGAAGTAGCGGAAGGTCATCCCCAGGTTGACCCACTTGTTGATGCCCTGCTCGTGCGGGAGCTCGATGCCCAAGCCCACGGACTTGCCGCCCGCGCGCGCCGCGCCGCAGTTGACGGCCTCCATGATGCCGGGGCCGCCGCCCGTGATCACGGCCACGCCGGCCTGAGCGAGCTTGCGCCCCACGTGGCGCGCGGCGCGGTACATCGGGTCGGTGCGCGGCGTGCGCGCCGAGCCGAAGCAGGTCACGGCCGGCCCGAGCTCCGCGAGCGCGCCGAAGCCGTCCACGAACTCGGCCTGGATGCGCAGGACGCGCCAGGGGTCCATGTGCAGCCAGTCGGTGGACTCCTCGGGGGCGAGCAGGTTGCCGGTGGTGGTGTCGGAGGGGATCATCGGCCCGCGCATGATCACGGGGCCGCGGTGGTAGGTGGTGTCGAACGGGGTCTCCTCGGCGCCGGTCGCGCCGGTCCTCTCGTCGGTCTTCTCGTCTGCCATGGTGCTCCTTTCGTCAGGCGTCCCACGCTACGCGCGCCGCGTCAGGGACGGGTAAGCGAGCCATACCGGTTGTGTACCCAGTCGCGGAGGCGCGGGCTTCTCGGCTTGCGGCGCTTCTCGCCCCGCGGGCTTCTCGGCCCGCCGCCCTTCTCGGTCCATTAACCCGCAAAAAATGATTTCATAATCATATAATTGCAGGAAAGAAAAACGTACTTGTCAGATTATGCGTGTTAATGGAGGGCGACGAGGGTAGCGATGCGCCTGGCGAGAAGGACGCGCGAGCGCGGCCGCGACCCTACGCCAGCCCGAGCGCCACGCCCGCCACGTGCGCCGCGAACGTGACGACCCACGCCACCACGCACTGCGTAACCACCACCACGGCGGCGTAGCGCCCGCCCAGCTCGTTCTTCACCGCGCTGATCGCGGCCACGCACGGCGTGTAGAGCAGCACGAACACCAAGAAGCAGAAGGCCGTGAACGGCGTGAACAGGCCGGTCAGCGCCGCCGTGGAGCCGCCCAGCAGCACCGTGAGCGTGGCCACGACGTTCTCCTTGGCGCCGAAGCCCGCCACCAGCGCCGCCACCACGACCCAGTTGCCAAAGCCCAACGGCGCGAACACCGGCGAGACGAGCGCGCCGATCTGCGCGAGCAGGCTCTGGGACTGGTCAGCCACCACGTTGAGGCGCACGTCGAAGGTCTGCAGGAACCAGATGACCACGCTCGCCACGAAGATGATCGTGAACGCGCGCGTGATGAAGTCCTTGGCCTTGTCCCAGGCCAGGCGCATCGTGGTCGTGAGGCTCGGCATGCGGTAGTTGGGCAGCTCCATCACGAAGGGCACCGGGTCGCCCCTGAACGCCGTGCGCTTGAGCACGAGCGCGGCCAGCACGCCGACACCTAAGCCGAGCACGTAGAGCCCCACCATCACGAGCGGCGCGCAGCCCGGGAAGAAGAGCGCCGTGAACAGGGCGTACACCGGCAGCTTGGCCGAGCAGCTCATGAACGGCGTGAGCAGGACCGTCATCTTGCGGTCGTGCTCGGAGGGCAGCGTGCGCGTGGCCATGATCGCCGGCACCGAGCAGCCGAAGCCGATGAGCATCGGCACGAAGCTGCGCCCCGACAGGCCGATCTTGCGCAGCAGCTTGTCCATCACGAAGGCCACGCGCGCCATGTAGCCGGAGTCCTCGAGCACGGACAGCAGCACGAAGAGCACCACGATGATCGGCATGAAGGTGAGGACCGTCCCCACGCCCGCGAAGACGCCGTCGATCACGAGCGAGTGCACCACGGGGTTGACGCCCCACGCGGTGAGCCCCGCGTCCACCATGCCGGTGAGCCAGTCGATCGCCAGCTGCATGAGGTCCGAGAGCCGCTGGCCCACCAGGTCGAACGTGACCCAGAACACGAGCGCCATGATGGCGATGAAGACGGGCAGCGCGGTGTAGCGGCCCGTGAGCACGCGGTCGATCGCCACCGAGCGGGCGTGCTCGCGGCTCTCGCGCGGCTTGACCACGCACGCGCCGCAGACGGCCTCGATGAAGCCGAAGCGCATGTCCGCGAGCGCCGCCATGCGGTCGGTGCCGGCCTCGTCCTCCATCTGCGAGATGATGTGCTCGATGGCGTCGAGCTCGTTCTGGTCGAGCCCGAGCGCGTCGATGACCAGGTGGTCGCCCTCGATGAGCTTGGTCGCCGCGAAGCGCACCGGGATGCGGGCCGCCTCGGCGTGGTCGGCCACGAGGTGCGCGATGCCGTGGATGCAGCGGTGCAGGGCGCCGCCGTCGGGGCCGTCCGGCGCGCAGAAGTCGATGCGGCCCGGGCGCTCGTGGTGGCGCGCCACGTGCAGCAGGTGGTCCACGAGCTCCGAGATGCCCTCGTTCTTGGCGGCCGAGATCGGCACCACCGGGATGCCGAGAAGCCCCTCGAGCCGGTTGACGTCCACGGTGCCGCCGTTCTCGGTGAGCTCGTCCATCATGTTGAGCGCGAGCACCATCGGCCGGTCGAGCTCGATGAGCTGCAGCGTCAGGTAGAGGTTGCGCTCGATGTTGGTGGCGTCAACGATGTCGATGATCGCGTCGGGCTCGGTCTGGAGGATGAACTGGCGGCTCACCACCTCCTCGCTCGTGTACGGGCTGAGCGAGTAGATGCCGGGCAGGTCGGTGACCGTGACCTCGTCGTGGCCGCGCACCTCGCCGGACTTCTGGTCCACCTTGACGCCGGGGAAGTTGCCCACGTGCTGGTTGGAGCCCGTGAGCTGGTTGAAGAGGGTGGTCTTGCCGCAGTTCTGGTTGCCCGCCAGGGCCACCGAGAGCGGCGCGCCTTCGGGCGTGGGCCGCTCGTCTCCGCGCGGGCGGTAGGTCCCCTCGCCGAGGGCGGGGTGGGCCGTCGAGGACGAGCCCGTGGGGTTGGCGCGCGGCGTGTTGTGCGCGTCGTGGACGTTCTCGAGCGCGATGCGGGCGGCGTCGGCGCGGCGCAGCGTGAGCTCGTAGCCGCGCAGGCGGATCTCCAGCGGGTCACCCATCGGGGCGACCTTGACCATCGTGACCTCGGTGCCGGGCGTGAGCCCCATGTCCAGGATGTGCTGGCGCAGCGACGCCTCGTCGCAGTCCACCGACGCCACCACGGCGTCCTTGCCTATCTCCAGCTCGTCAAGCGTCATGCCAAAGCCCCCTCATGCTCCGTTCGGACGCCATTCTAGCGCGGGGGCGCGGCACGTGCCCGAGGAGCGGAGCGCGGCGGGGGCGGGCGAGGGAGGGGCGCGACCGAGGGCCGGGGGCCGCGCTCCGGGGAACCCGTGGCCGGGCGGCCCCGCGCCCCCTTCGGCCCACAAATCGGCCATCTGTGTTTTGCCGGCCCACAAATGACGCATCTGTGTGCCGGCCGTCCAGCGAGAGGGACACAGATGTCGAGAAACCCGTCATCTGGGTGGCTCGGACGTACAAATCCGGCTCCGAAAGCCTGTCCTTCTCGCCCGCCGGCCCACAGATAGGGCATTTGTGGGCCACGAATACACAGATGCGGTCAAACCTGTCAGGCGCCCCGGATACGGGCCGCGGCGCGGAATCAGAGCCGACCGGCGATCGCGTGGGCCACCACGAGGACGAGGCCGGCCACAAACAGCGCCACGTGCCAGGCGAGCGGTCGGGCCAGGCGAGGGCGCACGGGAGCGAGCATGCAGGCCCCGGAGGCGAGAAACGCCGCGACGGCAGCCCATCCGAGCGCGTAGGCCGCCGGGTGCGCGCCAGAGCCGTAGGCCATTGCCGCGACGCCGTGCACGACGGCCGCGACGCACAGCACCACCGAGGCGCGCACGTGGGCCGCCCCGCCCGAGCGCTCGCCGCGCCGTCCGGCGTGCGTTCGCACGAGATGGACAACCAGGTAGATCAGGGCGACGAGCGCCACGAGGGCGCTCACGATCTCAACGAGAAGCACGGGCGTCACGGCTGGACTCCTTCTGCGCGGGGGCCTTTCGGCGGGACGGCAGAGTAAGTTAGCCGAAGATTACTTTGTTCGCAAGCGCGGAAATCGTGGCCGCGCGCGCTTCTCGCTGACCTACGCCCGCGCGAGCAGGGCCACGCCGAGGGCGCCCGGGCCGCAGTGCGAGGTGATGACGTTGCCGGTGTCGTACCACTCCACGCGCTCGAAGCCCAGGTCGCGCGCGTGGGCCTCGGCCGCGTCGCGCACCTGGTCGGGCAGGCCGGGGCTCCGCACGAACGTGATGACCGACGGGTCGAACTCCTCGCGCAGCGCGAGGTAGTCAATCAGCGTGACGGCCGCCGACGCCATGGAGCCGCGCAGCTTCTTGGTGGCCACGAGCCGGCCGTCCACGAGCTCCACCACCGGCTTGATCTTGAGCAGCGTCGCCCCGAGGAAGGCCACGTTGGACAGGCGCCCGCCCGCGCGCAGGTAGCCGAGGTCGCCGGGGAGAAACGCCATCCGCACGCGCGCGGCCAGTGCCGCTGCGGCATCGCGCGCCTCGTCGACGCCCGCGCCCGGGTGCTCGCGCAGCCACGCGGCGGTGCCGCGCACGACGAGCCCCTGCCCCACCGTGACGTGCTTGGTGTCGAGCGTCTCCACGTAGTCGCGCCCCTCGGCCGCCGCGAGCGCGGAGTCGAGCGAGCAGGTGGTCGCCGCCGAGTACGCGAGGTGCAGGATCCGCGCGTCGGGGTCGGCCGCGTGGATGCGGTCGAAGGCCGCCTGGAAGTCGGCCGGCACGCAGCCGCTCGTGCGCGGCAGCACGCCGAGCTGCCGGCACCGCTCGAGCATCTCGGAGGGCGAGATCGTCCCGTCGTCGATGGTCCGCTCGCCAATGGAGACGTGCATCGGGACGAGCTCGATGCCCAGCTCGGCCGCCTCGTCGGCGGGGACGTCGCACCCGGTCTCGGCCGTTATGATCACGCGCGCCATGTCGCTCCTCTCGTCGCTGCCGCGGCCGTGCGCCGCGCACGCACATTGTACGGGCGCCGCTCCCCCGCCGTCCCTCCCCCTCCCACTCGCATCGGCGACCGCGCTTTTCGCAGACGACACACAACTTCCGGCGCCGGATGTGAGATGCTGTAGAGTCGCATAAAGAGGAGAGGGGCCACGTCGGGAGGGGGCGCCGTGTACCTTGAGCACATAGGTTCGCCGGCCGACGTGCGGGCGCTCCCCGCGGAGGCGGTTCCGAGGTTGTGCGCCGAGATTCGCGAGGCCATCGTCTCGAGCTGCGCGGCGCGCGGCGGCCACGTGGCCTCCAACCTGGCCGTCGTGGAGCTCACGGTGGCGCTGCACCGCGTCTTCGAGACCCCGCGCGACAAGGTGGTCTTCGACGTCTCGCACCAGACGTACGCCCACAAGATGCTCACCGGCCGGGCCGCCGCCTTCACCGACCCGGCGCGCCTCGGCGAGGTCTCGGGCTTCTCGTGCCCCGGCGAGTCCAAGCACGACCTGTTTGCCACGGGCCACACCTCGACCTCGGTGAGCCTGGCCTGCGGGCTGGCCCACGCGCGCGACCTCGCCGGCGAGACGTACGACGTGGTAGCCGTCATCGGCGACGGCGCGCTCTCGGGCGGGCTGGCCTTCGAGGGGCTCGACAACGCCGCCGAGCTGGGCAGCGGCCTCATCGTCGTGGTCAACGACAACGAGTGGTCCATCGCGCCCAACCACGGCGGCATCTACCGCGACCTCGCCGAGCTGCGCGCCACCCGCGGCGCCAGCGAGCACAACGTCTTCCGCGCCCTCGGGCTCGACTACCGCTACGTCGAGAACGGCCACGACGAGGCGGCCCTCGAGGCGGCCCTCGCCGAGCTGCGCGGGTGCGACCACCCGGTGGTCCTGCACGTGCACACCGAGAAGGGCCACGGCTACGCGCCGGCCGCCGCCGACCCCGAGCGCTGGCACCACGCCGCGCCGTTCGACCCGGCGAGCGGTGCCGTCGAGGCGCCCGCGCGCCCGGCCGGCGCCCCGGCCGACCCCGCCGCCACCGAGGAGACCTACGCGAGCGTCACCGGCGCCCTGCTCATGGACTGGATGCGCACCGACCCGCGCGTCGTGGCGGTGAGCGCGGCCACGCCCTACATCATGGGCTTCACGCCCGAGCTCCGCGCGCGGGCGGGGGCGCATTTCGTGGACGTGGGCATCGCCGAAGAGCACGCCGTGAGCTACGTGACGGGGCTCGCCCGCGCGGGCGCCCGGCCGGTCCTGGGCATCTACGCCACCTTCCTGCAGCGCGCCTACGACCAGCTCTGGCACGACCTGTGCCTCAACGGCGCGGCGGCCACCATCCTGGTCTTCGGGGCGTCGGCGCTCGGCAACACCGACGCCACCCACCTGGGCTTCTTCGACGTCCCGATGCTCGGGGCGCTGCCGGGCCTCACCTACCTCGCGCCCACGTGCATCGAGGAGTACCTCGACATGGTCTCGTGGTCGATCGCGCTCGAGGGCGGTCCCGTGGCCATCCGCGTGCCCGTGGCGGGCGGCGTGGTGTCGCGCCCGGGCTTCGAGCGCCCGGAGGACGGCTACGAGCGCGGCTGGGAGGTCGCGCGGGACGGCGAGGGTGTGGCGGTCCTCGCGCTGGGCGACGCCTTCCCGCTCGGCGAGCGCGTCGCCGACGAGCTGGGGCGCCGCCTCAACGTGCGCGCGACGCTTGTGAACCCCCGGCGCGCCACCTCCGTGGACGAGGGCCCGCTCATGGACCTCGCCGAGCGCCACCGCCTCGTGGTCACGATCGAGGACGGCGTGCTCGAGGGCGGCTTCGGCGAGCGGGTCGCCCGCGTGCTCGCGCGCCGCGGCGACGTGCGCGTGCTCGCCCACGGGCTGCCGCGCGCCTTCGTGGACCGCTACGACCCCGCCGAGCTTCTCGCCGGCTGCGGGCTCACCGTGGACGGCATCGTGACCGACGTGGCCGCCGCCCTGCGCGCGTAGCCCCCCTACTCCACGCCGTCGGGCTCCACGGCCTCGGCGGCGTCCCCGATGTCGGCCGCGGCCTCCTCGCGCGCGGCGCGGGCCTCCGCGAACTTCTCGCGCATCGTGGGGTTCTTCCAGGTGAGCTTGCGGATGGTGAGCTCGTCGGCCTTCTTGTTGGCCAGGCGCAGCTGGTTCTCGGACGAGGTGAGGTTCTCCTTGACCTTCTGCAGGCGCGCGATGGCCTTGTCGATCTCCTCGATCGCGGCGCCGAACTTGCGGCTGGCCGTCTCGTAGTTCTTGCCGAACTTGTCCTTGAAGTCCTCGAGCGCGTCCTCGAAGTGCGTGATGTCGATGTTTTGCTGACGCACCTCGGCGAGTTCGCGGCGATAGGCGTGGGCGTTCTCGGCGGCGTTTCTCAGCAGCGTGATCATGGGGATGAAGAACTGCGGGCGGATCACGTACATCTTCTCGTACTCGTAGGAGACGTCCACGATGCCGGCGTTGTAGAGGTCGCTCTCGGGCTCGAGCATGGAGACGAGCACCGCGTACTCGCAGCTCTTGTTGCGCCGGTCCTGGTCGAGCTTCTTGAAGAAGTCGGCGTTCTTGTGACGGTTGGCGGCGGCCGAGGCGTCGTCCTCGTTCTTCATCTCGAACATGATGGAGACCAGCTCCACGCCGTCGGGGTCCGTCTCGCGGAAGACGTAGTCGCCCTTGGAGCCGCCCACGACGTCGTTGTCCTTGTGGAACTCGGCGTTGCGGAAGGCGGTGGCGCGCCAGCGGTTGAACTCGGCCTCGCAGTGCTGCTCGAGCGTCTCGCCGATGAGCTTGGTCGAGAGGCGGGCGCGCTGGTTGCGCAGGCGCTCGATCTCGTCCTCGCGGTCGCGGATGGTCTGGTCCTTGTGGCTGGCCTGCTCGGCCATCTGCTGCCTGAGGGAGGCCTCCACCTGCTCGCGCTCGGAGCGGGCGGCGCGCAGGTCGCCCTCCCGGCGGGCGATGCGCTGGCACTGCTCCCCGGTGGCCTGGCTCACGGCGAGGGCCTTCTCGGTGGAGAAGGCCTGCTCGCGGGCCTTGAGCCGGGCCTCGAGCTCCGCCGCGCGGCGCTCCGAGGCGGCCAGGCGCTCGGCGAGGTCGCGCTCGGCGGCGGCACGCTGGTCCGAGAGGCTCTTCTCGGCCTCGGCGCGCTGCTGCGCGAGGTCCTTCTCGGCCTGGGCGCGGGCGAGGGCCAGCGCGTCCTCGCCCCGCTTGACCTGGGCCTCCAGCTGCGCGATACGCGTGTCCCTCTGGGCGGCGGCGCCCTGCGCCTCCTGGCGAGCCCGGGCCACGGCCGCCTCGACGGCGCTCGCCCGCTCGCGCTCGGCCATCGCCTCGCGGGCCTCGACCTCGCGCTTGAACTCCGCGTCGCGCACCTGCCGCACGATCTGCGCGTACTCGGACTCGTCCACCTGGAAGACCTCGCCGCAGTGCGGGCACCTGATCTCTGCCATCGCTCCCCCGTTCGCCGTGACGTGGCCTCTAGGGTAGCCGTTCGCCCGGACAAAAGCCCGCGCCTGGGACGCCGCGTCACAAGTTGGGCGGTTTTTGGCGGACCCTCTGGGTAGCCCGATGTGACAAGCTTGCAAAATGCCTGGTAGAGAGATGGCACCTCACAGGTGATACTTGAGACGACCCCGTAAAACCGCCCAACTTGTGAATCGCGGCGCCCTCACGCCCGCCGCGGCCGAAAAAAGGGCCCCGGGGGGGGGTTCCAGGCGCTGAAGAGGGGGCCGACTGCCCCCCTCCCCCTTGTGTTCGTCTCAC